>JAEWMT010000088.1 GCA_023393095.1 Bacillota bacterium | reverse complement strand
TAGCTATACTAATTCGAATAATAGCTCAAATTCAAATATCATTTGAATTTGAGCTATCATAAATATTCATATTGAAAATGACACCTAATTTGAAGAGCAGTCGCAAAATCGTTCTTTTCTTTTACTGCTTCAGCTCAAACTTTCGATTCTTCCATAGTAATCATTTAGTGCGAAATTTTCCACAGGAATATAACCTAGTTTGGAGAGTACTTCTCTTCGTATGACTGCAGAATCAATCGCTTTTGTGAGAATCCATTCTACATCAAATTCCTTATAAAAATGCTCAATTGCTAGTTGTAATACGGCGCTTAGGACATCGTCTTTTTCATACATGCTTAAGACATCGATACGTAAAACCCCATGTACCCCATAAAACGGGGTTACTCCTCGATTAAACATTTCGGTGGTGCCTATGATTTCACCAGTACGATTCAGTATTATAGTCATGCGTACAAATTGCTTTGATTCATAGCTGAATTTCCAAAATTCAATGGCCTGCTTCATTTGTTCCAATGTCGTATAATAGAAGGTATCACCATGGCAATTATCTGAATTAAAAAGCGGAACTGCTTTCTCATCGGAATAACACTTAAGTAATTCTAAAGCGTCCTCCTCATTTGTAAGGCGTAAAGTTACTATTTCATTTTTAAATATAGGACATTTCTCATAAATTTTGTACATGATATCACTCCTCTCAATTTTCTCTATATTAACAAAACAAGAGTGACAACAGTATGTCATACATGTTTATATTCTTTTAAAATATCCTGACAAGTCATACAAATTTTTTCTCGGAGCTCTTGGGGTTCGAGTATTTTAACTTTATTACCGAAGGAGAGTAGTACTCCATACCAAAACTGCTCGTTTTCCGGAACGGATAAGGTAATAATGCAATCCCCGTTTTCCAATTCACTTTCAATATCCCCATTTAAATATTCCAAACACTTTATCTTGATTTCGTTGCTACAGCAAAGTTTGATATTCAGATAATTTCGATGATCGGCCTGTTTTTCCCATTGCTCTTTTGCATATTCAGCATTATGCTCCATACTGTTTTTTCGATCAGTTATCTCAATGTGTTCCATACGATTAAGCTTGAAAATTCGGTAATCCTCATATTTAGGAAAATAACTTAACAGGTACCAGCCATACCATTTATAAATAGTAGCTATGGGTTCAACTTCATAATTTTTGAGTATATTGTCAGCATTAGTATAGGTAAATGAAACTGTATGCTTTTCCTTTATGGCTTGTTCTAGTATGGAAAGTTTAAGATTAATCTCTTTCTTTTCGCTAAGTACTCCAAAGTCTAAGACAACATTAGCTGAGGGTTTGTCTGATACGGTTTGTATTTTTTGAAGTGTTGATTGAAGCTCTTTACTGTGATAAGCAGTTGCAAATCCCTTTAATGCCATAATAATATAAGAATAATCTATGGCACCTGATATTTGCCGTTCTATTTTAAAAGTATTAAGTATTTCGTAACCACCGTCTGAACCATAGGTTGATATAACGGGGATTCCAGCTATACATAGGGAAGCTATGTCACGGATAATTGTTCTGACTGATACTTCAAAGTGCTCGGCTAAAACCTGCGCACTGGCTTTTTTATGATTCAGTAAATATATCGTTAATCCGAGTAATCGATCTATCTTCATGTTTCTCATCCTTTTCAAGTGTACAGGAATGATGCATTTATATCTTCGTATTTTGTCAAATACTATTGAGCGTACAAATGTGACCACACATACGCAAAAGGAGCTGGTAGTGGAGTTAGTAAATTACAAAGCACTAGATCTAAGTAATTTCAATACTTGCTCTTCTGTTTCTAAATCGTAATCTCCCCTAATACCGCTTCTGTGGTATACAATGCCATTCTCAGTATTTTTTAATATGTATTCGGCGAATTTATCTAAGCCATCTTCTTTGATACAAGTAATAAATGCTCTTAATTTTATCTGTTCTTTTGAAAACATATCTTTATCACAAGGAGAATCCGAACACTCCCAGCATCCATTAAGACCTTTTTCTCTGCAGCATTCATACTGAAAGCAGCCTTCGGGTGATAATCTTTTTCCACAATGATTGCTCGTTTTACAACTACATTCCCCATCCGGTCTACACATATTACAAACTAATCCACAATAAGAAACAGAATCTTTTATTTGCTTAATATTCATATTGTTCCCTCCACTTTTCATAGAAATATTCTACATTATCTTTAGATGCTACACTTACAATTTAATACATTTATATCATCACAACGATGTGATTTTCTCTATTCTAACACAGCAAAAGTGACAACAGTATGTCATATATTTCGTAAAATGCGCTGTTTAAATTAAGACTTATGACGTTCAAATCATTTCGTATAAATTTGGTCTAACATTTATGTCAGATATAGTAAACTTCTATCTCCAATATGATAAATAATATACGTGAAATTAGTAAAATGTTATTGGAAAAAATAAGAATAAAGATTCTTTACTTTAATGAAAAAAAGTGCTATACTTGACTTAAGAAAAGGAGTAACCGCCTACAAAGCGGTTAGCCTCAATGTTCAATTAACTGCCCAATGAGCCGCTAAGTCACGGGGCAGTTATTTTTTATGCTTATTATTCCTATTATTTAAATAGGTAAGCAGTGCAATGACCATAAGTACCTAAATAAATTATTTTGTAAAATTTCATCTTGTATTTAGAAACCAATTGTAATGTAATTATTCCACCAAGACTATGTCCAATAACTGCGTGGTAAGACCGATCATGATAAGTATCATACACCCATTTTGAAATATCATCTACAGCATTTGCTTTTTGTGTAATTCATGTGGATATTCCACATAATCAACTTCATACTTTTCTAAATAGGGCAGTAAGCTATCCCATATTCTTCTTGTACAATTTACTCCATATAGCAATAACAATCTCATAATAATATCTCTTTTCCCCAAGATTCTATGTCTTCTGTCCTTAGAATATAGCTAATATCCTCATCAGTTGTAAAATAATCAGTACAAGCCCAATCAGTTTCATCTTCATCAAACTGATCAGAACCAATTATTGTATATAATAAGTTTCTTTTGTTTCTTCATATAGATTGAAGCATAAAACTATAAAACCGTCAGGTAAATTTTGCCCCAAGATCTTATATAAGCAATCAGAAAAAAGTTTGAAATTATCTTTCCGTTCATTTGTTACACTCATTTTTAACTATCGAATTTTAAGAGTTAATAAAATATCGTGTAAGACTACAAATCTCAAGTTTTAATATAACTATATTGTAATATATTTCCACTCTCATGTGGTAAATAATAAAATAATCTACGCATACTAAAGGATAGATAAAATACATAGAAAGCAGAATTATATTTCAAAATTATTATGTTATGAAGGTTGGGTGGCAAATGAGAAAGAGCAAACGGCTTCGAAGATGGATCATCGTCCTAGTAATTACGTTTCTATTCATAATATACTATAATAGAACCCTCGGGGATATCTTGCTTGAAATAAAAAGTCTTCCAGCATCATTAACAATAATCAGTATAGTATTTACTACAATTTATTATATTATTGAAGGCAAGCTAATCGAATTTGTGGCTTCAAGACATAATAAGAATTTTACTTGGATGCAGGGGATAGCCATTGCATATATCGGTAGTTTTTATCGTTTTACTACGATGGGAGCAGCTGCCGGTCCATCGGAAGTTTATTATTTATACCAGGAAGGGATCCCAATATCAAGAGGAACCGGAATGTGCCTCGTAAAATTTATCATCCATAAGGTAACGATAGCAGTATATGGAATACTGGGGTATCTGGTGTTATCCAGGAAAATGAACCATATTCTTAAACCATATCGTATTTACATTATAATTGGTAGCCTGATTGCAGTTCTTTACACTGTTTTACTTATTGCGGTCTGTATATCGAGGCGATTTTCTAAACTTGTCATTTGGCTAGTGAGAAAAATACCTGTAAAGAGGGTTGGTTTTCAGAAGAAATCCAATCAGCTTATTGAAAGTATTATCCTATTGCAGGATGAAAGTTCGATCCTGTTTAAAAATAAGGAAAAGATACTCTGGATATTCATTCTGAATATCGGAAAGCAAACTTGTTATTATTTAATTCCAGCCATCTTCTTTTATTTTAGAAGTAATATACTGGTACTGAATGTCGTCCCTTTGATGGCTGTATGTAATATGCTTGCAGGTGTATTACCTGCACCTTCTGGAATAGGATCTTTAGAATATGTATTTCTTCTTCTTTTTCAATCGCTGACAAAGGTTGATATCGCAGCATCAGTAATACTATTGTATCGCTTTGTGACCTGGCTGATCCCTTTTGTCATCGGTGGGGTATTTGTAGCAGTTTATAAGAAACGATATCTTAAAGAATCCAATTAAATAAAACTCTCTTTTGGAATTCTTTTTTTGCGATTTACGGAAAATGTTTTTACTATAACACAGAAAATTGTTGAATTATTATATTAACTGAGCGAAGTAAAAGTATTACTCTATTCAATTTAAAATTTCATCTAATTCATCTCGTTTATATCATTATCTCATTTATTTTTATAATCTAGTTTAACTTTATCTAATTTATTATTATCTAATGTAAATATATCTACTTATATCTTTAGTTAATTAATTTATATTCGATGTAAAGCTGACTTGACACTATTGATAAATAGTTATATAATGATAATGTAAAGCTGGTTTTACATTATAAAAGAAAGGAGTTCTTATGGGTGAAAAATCAAATTAAAGACTTAAGAGAAGAATTTGGTTATACTCAGCAGTTTCTAGCAGATAAAGTTCATGTATCCAGACAGACAATTATTTCACTCGAAAGCGGAAAATATAATCCATCCATTTTTTTAGCTTACAATATAGCCAAGGTTTTTAGTAAATCCATAGAAGAGGTTTTCATATTTGAGGAGGAGATAGAATGAGTATTGAGAAATATTTAAAAAAGGATATCATAATTTCAATCGCATTTATACTAATTGGTATCATAGCGGGAATAGCAGGATTTGTATTTAATTTTCACAAAGAAGTTATGACAGGTTTGGTTTGTGGTTTTCTACCAACCGGAATAGGGACATTAATAATAAATATCATAGCTAAGAATAATCCTACAATGAAAAAGAATATTGAACTGGAAAATGAAGAAAGAAATAGATTTATCAATATGAAAGCAGGTTATACTTCATTTTGGATCTGTTATGGTTATATATTTGTTGCTGCTATTTTATATAATATCGTTCATATAACATTTTTACATTTTCTAATTGCTACCATAATATTCATGCCGGTTGTATATTTTCTATTAGTATTCTTATATCATAAAAAATATTAAGAGCTTTATAAATTCAGCCGAGTTTCATTCTAAGGGTTTAAAAATAGAGGGATTGTTATTAATGAGAAAGATAGTTTTATAGCAGTTTCAGACAATGGTACAGGTGAATTTTATAGTTTTGAAGTAAATGATGGAAAATGTGAATCAATAAATTCTCTTTATGACTATAAGGACAATACAATTAGGCCAACTCAGTATAGTAATATTTTTGATTATTTGGTAAGATTGGTTTTAAACTTAAGATAACCATGGATTAGTTCGACTTATGTTGAACCTCAATGTTAAGGAGTATATAAAACTATGTTAATCTCAAAATTTAATAATGAGCATAATGATAAAAACATAAATATTTTTGAAGATAAGTTTAAAATAAAAATTCCAAAAGAATATCGTAATTTTCTAATTAAATATAATGGTGGTAAAACACCAAATACAAAATTTAAAAGCAACAAAATCTTTTCTGATTTAATGGGCTTTTATGGTTTTGGTAAAGCTGAGAAAGAATTGAATTATCGAGAACTTGAACAACTTGAGGTAATTAATGACTATTTAAATGATCATATGTTGCCTATTGGGAGCAATACTTTTGAAGATAAGATAACGATTGGTTTGAAAGGTTTTAACAAGGGTAAATTATTTTTCCTATATCATGATAGACCCCAAAATTATATTAAAATAGCAGAGAACTTTCATGAATTTGTGGAGTTATGTAAAAGCCAAAAAATAGGATATATACCATCTATTGAGGAACGAAAGCAAAAGATGATTGAAAAGGGTTTGGGCGACAAAATAACAGAATTTTCAATTAAAGGCTGGCAAGCAGAAATTGATGAATATAAAAATATCATTCAAGAAGTATTGATATTGTAGTTAACTGTTATTGAGAAAAATACAAGTATTCTCAGAAATATTAACTTATAAACTATTGTTGGGCTTTCCTATACATTTTACAAGTATTCCGATTATAACGGTTTATCGGATTTAAAAAGGAAGAAAAAGCCTAGCCAACTTATTTAATCAGGTCTTAATGGAGATACATTCTCTGTTGAGGCCATTTCTATATTATAAATGGATACAGCCCGACCTGCTGCACAGGGGGAAGTATATTGCAACCAAAGAAGCTTCTGGAGAAATCAATTCAATCAGCAGAGAAATTAGTAAAAACTCCCTTGACAAAGATGGTTGGTAGTTATAGACTAAATATATGGTCGGCAAATACCAACCAAGAATGGAGGCCTACGATGGAAGAACTGAAATTATGCGAGAGTGACTACCGTTTCATGAGTGTAATCTGGGATAACGAGCCAATGGCATCCGGTCATTTGGTGGAGCTTTGTACCCAAAGGCTCGGATGGAAGAAATCAACGACTTATACAACGCTGAAAAAGCTCTGTGATAAGGGCTTTGCCCAAAATATTGATACAATTGTTACTGCTCTGGTGCCACGGGATAAGGTGCAGGCCTATGAGAGTGAGCGGTTTGTGGAGCGAACCTTTGAAGGATCACTGCCAAAATTTCTTGTTTCCTTCCTCGGAGATAAAACCATTTCTGAACAGGAGGCAACAGAGTTAAAGCGTCTTATCGATGCCCACAAGGAGGAATAGTATGGAAGCTGTATTTTTGAAGATTCTAAACATGAGCATTACGGCGAGCTATGTGATCATTGCAGTTGTTCTGATCCGGCTTCTACTTCGAAAAGCACCGAAGAAATACTTATACCTGCTATGGATTGTCGTAGGTTTTCGACTCTGTTGCCCGGTGTCTTTCCAGTCGGTGTTCAGTCTGTTTGGCCTGAAGCCCTTCGATATGACCGTGGCGCAAAGCTCCGGTGGAGCAGCGTTGCAATATGTGCCGGATAATATCGGTATGATGGCGCAGCCACAGATGACGGTAGGCATTCCGGTAGCAAACGCAGTGATCAGCGATTCTCTTCCGGCAGCGACGCCAATCTCCAGCGTAAATCCCATGCAGATATGGATTTTTATCGGAACTATCCTCTGGTGCATGGGTATGGTAATCTTGCTGATTTACGGCATTACGAGCTATATCAGGCTGCATCACCGGATGAATAATGCCATCCTGCTGGAAGGTAATGTTTATCAATCCGATAAAGTGTGTTCGCCCTTTGTACTGGGCTTGATCCACCCGAAGATTTTTATCCCATTTGGCCTGGACGAAAACACACAGCGCTATGTACTTACTCATGAGAGGTATCATCTGAAACGCTTGGATCATATCATAAAACCTCTTGCTTTTCTATTGCTTGCTTGTCATTGGTTCAACCCGTTTTGCTGGTTGGCTTTTGTCCTAATGGGCCGGGATATGGAAATGAGCTGTGATGAAAAGGTGCTCTCCAGCGAGGATAACATTCGAAAGCCTTATAGTACTTCATTGCTGTCCTTCGCGTCTAATCGGCGTTTCCCGGTGCCAAGCCCGCTAGCCTTTGGTGAAACCGGCATAAAGAATCGAATTAAGAATATCCTGAATTGGAAGCGGCCGAAGGTCTGGGTCACGATTGTGGTCACAGTCCTATGTATCGGTGTGGTAGCAGCCTGTGCTGCAAATCCGTTAGCGTCTGTGCAGACAACAGAGATATTTGGTCAGACTTATCGTGTTGAATCCATTGTATATAATGCACCGCAGTATTCTTTTGCCTACAGGACAGAAACTGCACCGAAATATTGTCTTACATCCGATCATCAACTGATGACAATCGGAGATTTGTTGCAGGACGGTGGAACGAATGATTGGCAGCATCTTGGAAAGTTTAGTAAAGTGACACTATCAAAAGATAATTTTGATGATTACTTTGCCAGAAATGGAGATGGCGATTACATGTGGCCTGAGAATATGTCCGCTGTAAAATTACGGGAAAATAATCAAAAGGCATGGCAGCTAATTAATAAGAATGTCCTCTATTATGTGCTACAGCAGAAAAATGATGATATATATCTAGCCTACGGCTATAAGAGAGAGGCAGACAACGAATCTGACAATTCTTCTATCCGCTTTTTGTTCCGGCTTGCTTTAGACGATGAGAATAGATCCATTACGAAAAGTTTTAATATAGATACCAATATAGATAGCTCTACTACGGAAAATTCTGCTGCAAATACCAATGAGGATAAATCTAATACGAAAAATTCTCATACAAATGAGGATGTTGTGTGGTCATATACGCCGATTTTGAGTTCTAGGTATCCTGCATTTCCATTTCACTTCAATTTTGACTATACCAGAATAGAAGCTACATGTACGGATGGATACCTTATCGGTTTCGATAATCATGATGGCACAGCCTATCCTCAGGGTAAAACTCTTACAATGCCCAATAGTAGTGGACTCTATTGGTCGCCGGATGCGGAGGGAGAAAATGTATCAGCCATTGCCCTGTCCACAAAAATCAGTTTCACAGCCTATGATGGTGACAGGATTCTGTACTCTGGCAAACTGATCATCAAAGGGACTGCTAATGAGAATAGTGTTACTGCAGCGACTTATACTGCAAACCTATCCGAATGCGACGGGCTATATATGTTGCAGGCACCAAAAAAGGACGGAGCATTATTGAAGGTGAAGGGAAGTTGATAACAATAAATCACAGATTGGATTATAAAATGAAGGAATGGTTACATCCGCGAATGCCGGAAGTGTAAGAGTAATATTATTAAACCTACATTAACCTGCTGTCACAATAAAACTTTGAGTGATATGGGACTCTACAAAATCCCCAAAATGCACTGTTTGGAAGAACATAATTTATTTTGTATGTCATATACGAACATTTATGTAAGAAGATGATATACAAAAATGATGACATGCTCTTCCAACCTGTACTGAGGGATTATGTAGAGTCCCTCATATTATATATGCCTAAAATGCGATAGCTTTTCAACTACGATTAATCTTTAAGTACTCTTTTTTCTTTACAGATCCTCTTTCTTATATAGTACATTTTTGATTTATCCAGATGAGAATAGCAATAAACTGCTAGTAGTAGTTAACAATGTTTATAAGCCACCAAAATACCCCAGATGTTTGTAAAGCATATGCTATCAGCCCTATGTTATATTAACTTTATCAAAAAAATAAACAAGGAGGATATTTATGAAAAAGAAACTTATTGGAGTATTATTAACCGTATTTATGGTTGTGTCTTTGATCGGATGCAGTTCGGATAAAGACACTTCCACAACCTCAGGGAACTCAGATTCTAAGACAGAAGCAACAAAAGCACCTGATAAAGAATCAAAAGACATTAAGGTAGGTATCTCAATGCCTACGAAATCCTTGGAGCGCTGGAACAGAGACGGTTCTTTTCTTCAGAAGGAATTCGAAGGATTAGGTTATAAAGTAGAACTTACCTATTCCGACAATAAAAGTGAACAACAAGTTAATGATATCCAGAATATGATTGCTGACGGTGTTAAGTTATTAGTTATCGCAGCTATTGATGGTGAAACGTTATCCACTGTATTACAGGATGCAAAAGATCAGGACATCGCCGTAATTGCTTATGACCGTCTGATTATGAATACGGATGCAGTTTCTTATTATGTATCCTTTGATAATTACACGGTAGGTAAATTACAGGGTCAATACATAATCGACACGCTAAAGCTTGCCAATGCAGGAGACAAGAAATATAACATGGAAGTTACGTCTGGTGATCCTGCAGATAATAATGCGAAATTCTTCTATAATGGTGCGATGGATACATTAAAGCCTTATATTGATAATGGCACCATAACGATCCCTTCCGGACAGAAAGATTTTGAAGCAGTAGCTACGGCTTCATGGGATACTGCAAATGCTTTAGACCGTATGCAGAATATTCTAGCTTCCTATTATGCTAGCGGTAAACAACTGGATATCTGCTTATGCTCGAATGATTCAACTGCTCTTGGTGTAACACAGGCTGTGGATTCTGATTATGCAGGCAAGAACTGGCCAATTATCACAGGACAGGATGGAGATGTTGCAAACCTTAAAAATTTACTCGATGGCAAGCAATCGATGACAGTATATAAAGCGGTAGCTAATGAAGCTGTTGTAACTGTTGCACTTGCAAAAGAAATTCTTTCAGGAAATACCCCAGATGCTTCTCTGACTGATAAATTTGATTGTGAATGTACCTTAGATACCACCTCTTATGATAATGGTAACGGCATCGTTCCTTCCTATTTGCTAGTACCTGATGTTGTAACAAAAGACAACTATAAGGAAAAACTTGTTGATACCGGTTATTACAAAGTTGGCGAAGATGGTTATTTGGCTGCAGCGAAATAATTGTTAGATAGGATGAGTAATTGACAAACTCATGTGCAATAAAGCATAAATATGGGCGGGAAAGTAGTCTCGCCCATATTGTTTATCATAAGGTATTGATTTTCAGAGGCAGGAGGAAAATTCCCCCTATGGAAGTTTGTTGAGAATTGATACATATGAAAGGAGGAAAATTCCTCCGATGTGTGTTTAAAAGAATTGTTACATATGAAAGGAGGAAAATTCCTCCGATGTATGTTTAAAAGAATTGTTACATATGAAAGGAGGAATTGCATATATTGGCAGATTATATTCTCGAAATGAAAAATATCATTAAGGAATTTCCGGGAGTAAAGGCACTTAATAATGTTAATCTATGTGTTAAACGAGGTGAAATCCATGCCTTAGTTGGGGAGAACGGTGCTGGAAAATCTACGCTAATGAATATCTTAAGCGGAATTCATCCATACGGTTCTTACACCGGAGATATTATTTACAATAATGAAGAGTGCAAATTTAGTACCTTACGTGATAGTGAAGATAAAGGGATTGTTATCATTCATCAGGAGCTGGCTCTGATACCGTCATTAAGTATTGCAGAGAATATGTTTTTAGGAAATGAGAGGAAAAGCAGATGGGGGATCAACTGGGATGAGACCTATCATCAGGCCGAAAAACATATGAAGCAGGTGGGACTAGGCGATTCACCGGAGACACTAATTAAGGATATAGGAACAGGAAAGCAACAATTAATTGAGATTGCAAAAGCATTATCTAAAAATGTTAAATTATTAATTCTGGATGAACCCACCTCTTCTCTGAATGAAGAGGATACTAAGATGCTGTTGGATCTGCTCTTGGATTTTAAGAAACAGGGCATGACTTCCATTATGATATCCCATAAGCTAAACGAAATAGCATATGTTGCGGACAATATAACAGTACTTCGGGATGGTACAACGATAGAAACGATTAATAATGCAACACATAATATAGATGAGAGTCGTATTATCCGAGGAATGGTAGGCCGTGAGATGAAGGATCGTTTTCCGAGTAGAATACATAATGTGAGTAATGAGATTCGCTTAGAAGTTAAGAACTGGTCTGTATATCATCCACGATATGAAGAGAAATTAATATGCAAAAAGATTAATTTTCATGTGAAGAAAGGAGAAATTGTAGGATTTGCCGGTTTACAGGGAGCAGGCCGTACAGAACTCGCAATGAGTATCTTTGGACGTAGTTATGGGCAGAAAATATCCGGTACTCTTATCGTGAATGGGAAAGAAACAAAACTGGAAAGTACAAAGAATGCCATCAATGCAGGAATTGCATATGTAACGGAAGACCGCAAGGAGAATGGATTGATTTTAGGCCAGCCAATTCGTGTCAATACAACCCTTGCAAAAACCTCCAAAGTCAGTAAGAACGGTTTGTTTGATGAGGATAAGGAGAGAATGGTTTCGGATGATTACAAACAGAAGTTAAACATTAAATGCAGCAGTGTGGAACAGAATGTTGGAAATCTCTCCGGCGGAAACCAGCAGAAGGTTTTATTAGCAAAATGGATGTTTGCTGATCCGGAAGTATTAATACTTGATGAACCTACGCGTGGTATTGATGTAGGTGCAAAATATGAGATTTACTGCATTATGAATCAATTAGTGCAGGCAGGTAAAAGCGTTGTTATGATTTCCTCAGAAATGCCCGAGCTGTTAGGAATGTGTGACAGGATTTATATTATGAATGAAGGCAGAATAGTTGGAGAATTATCAGCGGGTGAAGCCACCCAGGAAATAATTATGTCATGCATACTGAAAAGTGATAAAAAGAATCAGGAGGGTGAGGCGTTATGAATATAAAGGTAAAAAAATTTCTTGTGAAATATACAATGGTTATCGTATTAGTTATAGTGTTCTTACTATTTAACATGATCACTGGAGGGAAAATGGTATATGCACAGAATCTTTCGAATCTGTTGCTTCAGAATGCATACGTTGTTATTCTTGCTTGTGGTATGCTGCTGTGTATTCTTACCGGCGGTAATATCGACTTATCGGTAGGCGCCATCGTATGTATGGTCGGAGCTTTTGCAGCAAAAATACTGACTACCACGGATCTCAATGCATTTGCTGTAATCCTAGCCGGATTGGCACTGGCACTATTAATTGGTGTGTGGCAGGGCTACTGGGTTGGATATTCCAGAATTCCCCCCTTTATTACTACATTAGCAGGAATGTTCATATTCCGTGGTATCGGCCGTGTTATTCTGGATAGTAAGACGATAGCAATTAAGAATCAGCTTTTTTTGGATACTTTTACATCCTATTTAAAAATACCGGGACTCGATGACGGTAGTGTAAAAAATTCCGCTATTGTTATTGGTATTATAGCAGTTGTGGCTTACATATGCAGTACTATTTTAAGCAATGAGAAGAAGAAAAAGAAGGGTTACAAGGTTGAAAATCCGTTATCCTGCTATGTAAAAGTTGCAATAATTAGTATCTGTATTTTAGCTTATTCCTGGAAGCTTTCCCATTACAAAGGCATCTCTGTTATGCTTCTGTGGGTATTAGTTGTAGTATTTATTTATGCCTATATCACCAACAGAACAGTTTTCGGACGATATTTCTATGCAATCGGTGGCAATGAGAAAGCAACAAAATTGTCTGGAATTAATACGAATAAAGTATTTTTTGTGGCTTATGCACAGGTTGCATTTCTTGCAGGCCTCTGTGGTTTGCTTTCTGCAGCACGTATCGGTTCCGTTAATGGAGACAGTGGTAATCAATTTGAGATGGATGCGATCGGCTCCTGTTTCATCGGAGGTGCTTCGGCCTATGGTGGTTCCGGTACGGTTGGAGGTGCTGTCATCGGCGCTATACTAATGGGTATCATCAATCAGGGTATGTCCATTTATGGATTAAACTCGAACTGGCAGTATGTTGTAAAGGGCGGAGTGCTGTTGTTTGCAGTTATCTTCGACATTAAATTTAATAATAAAAATATGACAAAGGCTTAAATAATTGTTATTGGGGTGTTATGAGGCTGTCGCAGTTTAGTCATAGATATGATATAAGGGACTCCGCATAATCCCCTCACACACAGGTTGGAAGACACATTATCGATTTTGTATGTCAAATTCGTACATAAATGTTCGTATATGACATACAAAATCAATAACATGTCTTCCAAACAGTGCATTACGGGGATTACGCGGAGCCCCTTATATCACGGAAGGTTGTTTTGCGACAGCCGCGTTAGGCCGCATATACAAGGAGGGAAATAAAATGAGATGGAATAAATTCTGGGTCAGGGAAGATGGTAAAGCTTATGATGAAGCAATACGTCGAAGAGCCAGTCAGAAAGCCGTATTGTATTGTCTGGTAGCGCTTTATATTGGATATATGGGTCTCCTAATTATAAAGAACCGGTTAATGGGAGATGACACCATGTCATACCCTCTGGCAATCTTGCTTGCTTCGCTACTAATTATCGGTGCAGTCATAGTGATACTATACACAGTAAAACGTATGAAGAATGAATTTGTAAAATCTATTATAACAGCTTCTGATGAGGATACCAAATAAGCATAATCAGGGTCAGGTTGCTGATAGGAATAATGGGGAAGGTATACCTTCCCCATGCTTCCTGCCAACAACCGTTCCTAGAATGTTACACTAAAATGTAAAAAAGGAAAAAATTAACAGTTTCACACCTTTAATTTTGCTATATAAAATGCTATACTGATTTAAGATAGAATGAAATGTAGAATAATCATTGTGAAAGGTTGGTAGAATTGAAGAAAAAGCCTTACATAATTGGGATCATATTAGTAAGCGTATTATTAATTACTGTTATTGGTTTATACGAAAAATTCAGACCGTTCATTGGAGATAGTAAAATTACATCTCAGGCAAAAGAATATTCCAAACATTATGTTCTGATCTCGGAGGATATGACGACTCCTTTCTGGAGAACCGTATATGAAAGCGCAAAAAAGGAAGCAGAAGCTGATGATATCTATCTCGAACAGATAGGAAGTAATCTTTCAGAGGAATATAATCTAAAGGATTATTTGAGAATCGGTATCGCTTCTAAAGTAAATGGGATCATTATATGCCCGGATGGGTCGACAGGTGTTACAGAGCTGATTAATGAGGCTGATAAAGCGGGTATTCCAGTCGTAACAATGCTAAATGATGTGTCTAATACAAACAGAGTGAGTTTTGTCGGAATTAATTCCTATGAACTGGGATTAGTTTATGGAAAACAGATCCTGAAGAAGATTACGAAGGATACCCATAATATCTATATTCTATTTCATTCCTCCAGCTCCAATTCCATGCATGACGTGGTTTTTAATACGATAAAGAAGACTCTGAATGAGGCTCTTGGTGAGAACAATGTCAATCTACAGCCATACTATATAGCCAATGGTAATGAATTCGATTCGGAAGAGGCGATCCGCGATATTTTCGTTGATTCAGATAACGTTCCGGATATTCTTGTCTGTATGGAAGAAGTAGATACGGAATGTGCCTGCCAGGCAATCGTAGATTATAATAAAGTGGGAAAGGTAACAATTATAGGTTCCTATTCTTCTAGGCTGATACTGGAGGCAGTAAAAAAGAATCTCGCGGCTCTGACCGTTGCAATGGATACGGATCAGCTGGGAAAGCAATGTGTACAGGCACTTAACGAATATCAGGACATGGGCTATGTCAATAATTACTATAATGTTGATTTACATATTATTAATAAAGAGAATGTTAAATCCTATTTAAAAAATGTCAGCCCGAAAAAGGATAAATGATTATTATGCTGAAGTATTTCGTTCAAAAATTCAAACATTCCATACGTGCAAAGCTGATTTCCATCTTTATACTGATTACAGGTATCCTGTTCATCACTAATATCAGTGTAAATGCATATATTAACCGTTCCTTACGCAAGGTGGATACCGTATATTCTTCGAATATAGTTTCCAATGAACTGTCGGAGAAGATTAAAGAGGTTCAGTCCTTTGTACATGAATATTTGAATACAAAGAGTCCGGTAACTTTGGAAAATTACTATAAGAGCGAACAGGAATATCGGAATTTGATCTATAATCTGAACGACCGTATCACGGATGACGAACTTCTAATGCTGGAGAAGAATATAAAGGATATGTCAGAATCCTATCTTAACATGACGGATGAAACGGTGAAGGAGAAACGTGGCAGGAATGTAGAGAAATACAAAACGTCCTATGAAAATACCAAACAAATGAACCAGTATATTAATTCCTATATCAGTAATTTGAGTACAGAGCAGTTGAAGCAGAATTCTGCTAATTATCAACTGCTGATCGTATCCCTTCGATATACGGAGGCACTGAGTCTTGTGATTATGATTACCATAGTAGTGATTAGTTTATTTCTCTTGCTTCTGATTTTACGTAATATGATTGGGCCGCTGATTCAGCTTGCCCACAGTGCGAATGAAGTTGCGAACGGCAATTTTGACACGGAATTCATTACTCCGAAATCCAAGGATGAAGTTGGAATATTGGCTAGTACCTTTAATACTATGCTTAAGAATATTAAGAATTATATTGAACAAATTAAAGAGGATATGGAAAATGAGCAGAAGCTGAAAGAACGTCAACTCATGATGGAAAACCATTTAAAGGATGCACAGCTGAAATATCTGCAAGCACAGATTAATCCGCATTTTCTGTTTAATTCGTTAAATGCAGGTGTACAGTTGGCAATGTTAGAGGGGGCAGAGCAGACCGGTTTATTTGTTGAAAAGATGGCTGATTTCTTTCGGTATAATGTTAAAAAAATAGAGCAAGATGTAACACTTAGAGAAGAAATAGAGACCGTAGATAATTATATCTATATTTTAAATGTACGTTTAACTGGAGACATCCGTTTTCATAAGGAGATTGCAGGTAATGTAGGGGAAGTTCTGGTTCCGAGTATGATATTGCAGCCAATCGTAGAAAATTCGGTTAAGCATGGGATTTGCAATATTGATCATATAGGAGAAATTCTTCTGAAAGTTGATGATTATGAGGATCATCTGATCATTCTTGTCAAGGATAATGGTATCGGCATGTCAGAGGATAAAATTGCCGAAGTTATGTCGGAGCATTTATATTTATCCGAAGAAAATGAGGACAGCACCGGAATTGGTTTAAATAATGTGATTAACAGACTGCGGCTATATTATGGAAAGGAAGACCTACTTACCATACATAGTGATGGCATTGATCAGGGTACCGAGATAAGAATTGTCATTCCGAAGCAACAGCTAAGTAGTCGGAAAGGAGTTGGGTATGTACCGAATTCTGATAGCAGATGATGAAGGAATCATGTTATTCTCCCTGCAATCAATGATACAGAAAAATTATAAAGATGAATGCGAGGTCTATACAGCAAAAACGGGCAGGGCTGTGGTAGATATGGCTGAAAATATCCGTCCGGAGATTATATTTATGGATATCCAGATGCCGGGAATGAACGGAATTGAGGCAATGCAGGCCATTCGTAAGTTCAATAAAACAGTGTTATTTATTGTAATTACTGCATATAACAAGTTCGATTATGCAAAGGAAGCTATCGAAATCGGAGTTTTTGATTTTTTAACCAAACCGATTAGTAAGGATAACTTCCTTAAGGTACTGAACAATTCCATGACACAGGTCGATGCGGAGCGAAAGAACCAGATGGCGAACTTAAGAATCCGCGAGAAGCTGGAGACGGTTGTGCCGATGATTGAAAGCGGTTTTATCAATTATCTAATGCTTCAGGGAGAGGGAACAGAGAACACTTTTTATAATTATAAAGAGCTTTTGGAGCTTGAGGAGGAGAATGCCTATGTCATTCTCATACAGTTTGGAGAAAGCTATGAGAACGGTATACTAACAAATCCGGTTGGAATGAGTATGCGGTCACAGAAGTTTTATCCGATTTTACGCCAGAATGTAAGAGAGCATTTTAACTGTATCGTAGGAGCTGTCATGGCAAACAAGGTAATTGTAATGGTGCCAAGTGACAGAGAGGGTGTTGAATATGAAGAGAGAATTCAGACGATAGGGCAAGCAAGAAAGCTCTTACATGCATTGGAAAGTCAGATAGATGCAAAATTTAGAATTGGTATAGGTTATAAGTATCGTTTGGAACAGCTAAATCAATCCTATCAGGAAGCATTTCGTGCACTAAAGGAAGGGGAAGGAAGGGTTATACATGTTGGAGATATGCCTTTAAGAGGGGAATTTGAAGGCGATTATCCAGAGGAGAACGAGCAGCTTATATTTCAAATGATGCTCAAAGGAGATGTAAACGGAACTAAGGAGCAAGCAGCAATATTCTTTGACTGGATGGTAGATAACTATACTGACTATATGGATAGTATCCGCTTAAAGGTTCTGGAATTGGTTATGTGTGCGGAAAAGGATGCATTCTGGCATGGAGGTGTTAATTATGGATTTTTATATCGTAAGGAATATCTTTCAGACATGCTGCATAGCAATTCTTATGAGGAGATAAGAAATTGGTGGTTGAATAAAATAACAGATCTAGCCAAGCAGATGGCTAACCGGAAGAAAAATCAATCGGAAAGCATGGTAGCGAAAGCAATCAGTTATATGACTGAAAACTATACCAAGGATATTACTTTGGATGAAGTGTCCAGAGTAGTCAACATTAATCCATACTATTTTAGCAAAAGATTTAAGGAAGAGACCGGAGTGAATTTCATTGATTATCTCACGGGAATACGTATTCGTAAAGCAAAGGAGCTTCTTGAGAATCCGAAGCTTTCCATTAAAGAGATTTGCACCATGTCAGGCTATAGTGATCCGAATTATTTCAGCAGAATTTTCAAAAAGATTGAGAATGTCACGCCAAGTGAATACAGGGAGAAATGCAGATATGGGTAGGAAAATTGTATGTTTTCTGTTAGTATCCGCCTTAGTAATGACAGCAGGTATTGGATGCAGTAATCATAATATTAAAGAAAATATAAACTCCGTAGAGAAGAATGCAATTCAAATTGGATTTAGCTTTGATTCTTTTGTCATCGAACGATGGGTCCGGGACAGGGATGCCTTTGTCGTAACCGCGAAGGAATTGGGTGCAGAGGTTAACGTTCAAGTAGCCAATGGTGATTTGAAGACACAGATTTCTCAGATTAAGTACTTTATTAAAAAAAAGATGGATGTTATCGTCATTGTTGCAACGGATGGTAATGCACTCAAAGAAGTGATAAAAGAAGCGAAAGATGCAGGGATTAAAGTTGTATGTTATGACCGCATGATTAAGAATGCCGATGCGGATTTGTACATCTCTTTTGATAATGAGGCGGTTGGAAGAGAAATGGCTCAGGCTTTGATAGATGCATTACCAAAAGGCGGAAACATATATATGATAGGCGGTTCGGCAAGCGATAATAATGTTGATATGGTGGAAAGCGGTTTCCTTAGGCTGATAAGAAAAAGTAATCTGAACGTGGTGTATAAGAAATCCTGTGATAATTGGAATGCCGATTTGGCTGCAGATTATCTAGAGAAAGCATTGCCAAAATATCCGGGAGTCGTCGCAGTGATGTGCGGAAATGATGATTTAGCAAGTGAAGTCTTTCAGGTGCTATCTGAAAACCGGTTGGCAGGAAAGGTATGTATTGTCGGGCAGGATGCTGACCTGGCTGCATGTCAGCGTATCGTCGAAGGAACACAGACCATGACGGTATTTAAGCAAGTAGAAGACTTGGCTAAAGCAGCAGCATATCTATCCGTTGCCCTAGGCAAAGGAGAAGATATTACAGATAATTCTCTTAAGCTTAAGTATTGCGTAACGGAAACAATCAATGACGGTACGAATGAGATTCCATATTATAAGCTTAATATCATTCCTGTGACAGCGGATAATATAGATAAGGTCATTATAGATAGTGGGTTTCATACAAGAGAAGATGTATATCTTAACATAAAATAGATTATAATCAGTTGCAATATTAAGTGATTGCGAAACGATATAGTCTTTGTAATTGTATACACAGCAGATACGGTATTTTTATGCTCCAATGCTTCCTTTGGGACAAGCGTTTTAAACTTTCCTACCGCATAGAAATATTATTTACTGTGTATACAATATACAGCACCTTTACAATTCGCAATGAGAGGTATTGTCAAAGGATAATGCAAGCAGTTCATATTCATTCTCTATTACATCTACAATTTCAAATCCGTATTTTTTCATGAATTTTTTATCTGAAAGAAATGGCTTTTTCTTTTTAGAGCTAAGAATACAGACCCCTGACTTTCCCTTTGATTTTGCATCGTTAATGCAGTATTCTAGCAAATCCCTTCCGTAACCCTTGTTTTTAAAGCTACCGGAAATCCACAGACAATAGATATAAATATAATTACGCCCAATGATATAAATTTATTATCCATTTCTTGACCACCTCATAAAATAACTTCCTTAAAAGTGAATACATTTATTTAAATTTAACAAAGAATAAATATTCATTGATCATAACATAATTAATATGACAACGGTATGTCAATTAAATAATGGTATTTTATGATACGATTAATAAAAAATATTATTTTGTTGGACGAACTTATATGTTATAATTAAGTTATAAATGTTTTGGAAAGGATGTCTTCAATGGGATTATTTCAAGCAAATAAGGTTAAGATTGAAAAAATAGAAGATGGGGATGGCATTCAATTCCTAGTCGATTACTTCAGTATTAAGGATCATGACAGTTTTATGAGCGAATTTATTAAGGATTTAATCGGTAATAATAACTGCTTGGCACTGATCAATACAGATTTTTTCTATGGTAGAAAAAAGAATGCAGCGGAGAATAAAATTATTGATCTAAAAGAAGGGCTTGATCAGAAGGGATTTATTTACCGCGAGATTATAACAGAAAAAGAAGCTGATAATAGGGTGTTTGGGATAAAGCTTCAAAAAAGTGCTATGGTAAATCGTTATCAGCTAGGACTAGCGGTAACAAATGACCAGATTGCAGGTCTAATTGAGAGTACTAAGGATTGCAATATGTTTTACTATCCTGATGAAAATGAAACAAATGTTGAGGAAATGCTGAACAAATTCGATGAGGCTCGTGGAAGATATGAAGAATTGAATAAAGTATACAGCCTGTGTATCTATGTGGATCATTATTTCCGCCGATTTAAAATTTTCTGCAATAAGGATAAGATGGGCTTTGTTGAAGAAAAACTAAGTAAATATAAATAAATAAGATCAATGACGGAATAATGGAGGCAGACATGAGTAAGAAATATTCAATTGGTATTGATTATGGAACCCAGAGCGGCAGAGCAGTTCTAATAGATGTATTAAATGGAGATATGATAGCGCAGGCAGTCAAGGAGTATACCCATGGAGTAATGGATGAGTATCTTCCCGACGGTACGAAGCTTCCGCCCGACTGGGCGTTGGAGCATCCGCAGGATTATATTGAAGTGCTTAAGTTAACAATACCGGCTGTTCTTAAGGAATCGGGGGTGCCCAAGGAGGATGTTATCGGTATTTCCATTGATTTTACAGCATGCACGATACTACCAATTGACAAAGAAGGAACTCCTTTGTGCTTTGATGATGATTTGAAAGGCAATCCGCATGCATGGATAAAATTGTGGAAGCATCATGCTGCCCAGCCTCAAGCAAACCAACTGAATAAAGTGGCAGCAGAAAGAGGAGAGGAATTCTTAAAAAGATATGGTGGCAAGATTTCTTCCGAATGGATGATACCTAAAATCATGCAGGTATTAGAAGAAGCCCCTGAGATTTATGAGAAAGCAGACCGCTTCATGGAAGCAACGGATTGGGTTACTATGATGTTAACCGGCGAAGAGAAGCGAAACAGCTGTACTGCAGGATATAAAGCTCTATGGAATAAGCAGAAGGGTTATCCGTCAAAGGAATTTTTTAAAGCTCTGGATCCCAGACTTGAAAATGTAGTAGAGGATAAATTAAGCACAGACATCTATCCATTAGGACAGAAAGCTGGCGAATTAACCGAAGCAGCAGCAGAACTGATCGGCTTATGTAAAGGAACGGCAGTCGGTATTCCAAATGTAGATGCACATGTAGCAGTTCCAGCGGTTGGGATTGCTGAAGCAGGAAAGATGCTAATGATTATCGGAACTTCATCCTGTGATATTCTGCTTGGTAAAGAAGAAAAACTAGTTCCTGGCATGTGTGGTGTGGTTGAGGATGGTGTAATGCCGGGCTTCTTCGGTTATGAAGCAGGACAATCCTGTGTGGGAGATCACTTTGAATGGCTGGTGGAGCAGAGCATTCCGCCCTATGCATTTGAAGAGGCTAAAAAAGCAGGGATGAATATTCACCAGTACCTGACAGAGCAGGCATCGAACCTAAAGGTTGGGGAAAGCGGACTTCTTGCATTGGATTGGTGGAATGGTAACCGCTCCGTGTTGGTAGATGTTGACCTGACGGGTATGATCCTGGGTATGACATTGACAACAAAACCACATGAGATCTACCGGGCCTTAATTGAGGCGACTGCTTATGGTAAGAATATGATAATCGAAACCTTTGAAAATTCCGGTGTTCCGATTAATGAACTTTACGCGTGCGGAGGTATCTCTTGGAAGAATAAAATGATGATGCAGATCTATGCCGACGTTACCAACAAACCAATTAAAATCGCCGCATCCGAACAGACCCCGGCACTTGGAGCGGCTATGTTTGGGGCAGTAGCTGCAGGTAAGGCAAAGGGCGGCTATGATTCTATTTTTGAAGCTGCCAAGGTAATGGGTAAGGTAAGGGATGAAGTATTTACACCGATTCCTGAGAACGTAGAGGCTTATAAGAAATTATATGCAGAATATAAGAAACTTCATGATTACTTTGGACGTGGGGAAAATAATGTTATGAAACGACTGAAGACAATGAAGGCAAACGCAAGAAAATAAAATTGATATGGATGCCATAGTTCAAATTAATGTAAAGAGATGAATATGTGAGTATATATAGATATATTCATTAATTTATCTTTTAGCTAACTTATGACGTCAAATACAAAAATAATCTGATGCAAATTACAGGACTAATTTGTGTCAGGTTATTTTTTCTTTCTTGATATAAATTGTTGAGATATTATTTAAAACTATAATTATGGGTTGAGTGAAAATGTAAATACATGTATATAGTTGGAAGTTAGTATTTTATTTAACGAAATATAATTTTATTTACAGTAATTTGTTGATTTTCCATAATTATTGTATTATAATGTACCTAATTTCGGTATTTTTGACGTAATTGCTTTATACATATCATAGAATTAAGGAGAGACATATTATGAAGTACTTAAAAATTCTTTTGTTGTGCTTACCTTTATCCATTATTGGACACTTTTTAAATTGGAGCTCAACAGCAATGTTCTTTTTAACCTGCTTATCAATCGTACCGCTGGCTGGGTATCTTGGGAATGCTACAGAAGAGATAGCAGTATATACCGGACCAAAATTCGGTGGTTTCCTGAATGCTACTTTTGGTAACGCGACAGAACTTATTATAAGCTTTTTTGCTATTAGAGCCGGATTATTCGAAGTAGTAAAGGCATCACTTGCTGGTTCTGTACTTGGTAATATTCTTTTGGTTTTAGGCTGCAGCATTTTTTTGGGTGGATTAAAGCATAAAGAATTAAAGTATGATGCTCAAGCGGGAACCTTCACTGCAACCATGCTTTTATTTGGTGTTGTCGGATTATCCATTCCCGCAGTGTTTGCTGCTACTATTTCAAAAACTGCAGGTAATACAAATCATGAAAGTTTCAGTATCATAACCAGTGTGATTATGCTTTCCATCTATGTTGTAGGTATGATATATTCCTTCAAAACGAGTAACGACCTCTATGGTGTAGAGCATGCTGATGACATAGATTCAAAATGGAGTCTTCCCTTTAGTATTACAGTCTTAGCTATTGCAACAGTTCTGATTGCAATTGAGTCAGAGCTGCTTGTTGGAAGTATTGAACCGATGACGAAATCAGCAGGGATTTCAGAAATGTTTGTTGGTATCATTTTAATACCAATTGTTGGTAACGCTGCAGAGCATACAACAGCTGTTATTATGGCAATTAAGAATAAAATGGATATTTCGATAGAGATCGCAGTAGGCTCCAGTCTTCAGATAGCATTGTTTGTAATTCCAATATCAGTTTTAATCAGTTTGTTTGCTTCAAAAACTCCTATGACGCTCATATTCAAACCGGTTGAATTATTCTTATTTGCATCGAGTGTATTTATTGCAAATCAGGTTGTGAAAGCAGGAAAAACGAACTGGATGGAGGGTTTGAAGCTGATATCCGTGTATATTATTGCAGCAGTAGGATTTTTTATTGTAGGATAGACAGTACAGTAATTATTGCTGATCATATTGTTACATAATAATCGATTGTATAAATAAAATTAATAGGCTGAAAGCTATGAATACGAGATTGCTGGATATTTCGACACCTCTGGTTTTTATAACTTTCAGCTTTCTGTTTAATTACGAACAGACATTAATTAGAAGTATAGAATCCAATATATATATTTGTATTCTTAAAAAGAATTCTTTTGGAATAAAAATTGGAATCGTTAATATTTTGTAATAACATTATTGATAAGTCTGGTGTCAATGTGATGAGTTATACTAATCCTGAAGGTCAGCCTCAAGGATTCCCATATTACTTCACAAATAAGTTGCGGGAAGCATTAATCAGCGAATTAATTGCAATTAATGGTTATGAATATCATCTTGCAAATTCTGATATGCCTGAGGTTAATATGGTTTTAAAACACATAATCAGTGATGAAAAGAAACATTTTGGAGAATTTCTTAATATGCTTCGTAAATATGATCCTGATCAGTATATGGAATATCAATCCCATGTAAATAATACTTTTCCGATTACTCCAATGCAGAAATATGAACCGAATTATAATAAGCAGCTTATCTTAAATAATATTAGGGAGGATATTAAGGGAGAATTTGAAGCGGTAATTTTATATGAGCAGATCATTCTTGAAATACCATATCAAGATATTAAAGAAATGCTGATTCAAATTATTAAGGTGGAAAAGGAACATTCGGAGCACCTTACAAAACTTTTAATTGCTTTAGATTCCGATAAATATAACGAACTTTCATAGTTTTAAATGTGATTGCGTAAAATGTATCCAGTTCTGCATAGTTATTTTACTATGTTTAACAAATATTTTACATGATTGTGATTTTAAATTTTACAAACGTAAGATAAGATAATGATAGAAGTACAAATGATATATGATTTTAGATTTTAATAAAGAGGAGGAAAATTATATTGGATAGATACTGGATCAGTCTAAATGATTTTGAAAAGATAAAAAAGTTTGTGAATATAACCTGTCAATTGAATTATGATCTGGATCTCATTTCAGGAAGGTATGTAGTTGACGGAAAATCGATTATGGGTATTTTCAGCTTGGATTTAACCAAGCCGATTGAGGTAAAAATCATAAATCGTATGGATTATTACCCAATAGAGCTTGATGAATTCATGATAGCATGATTATAAGGGATGTTATTACAGTGGATAATGATGATATTTTTTATGATACAACTTGATTGTATCATTTTTTTATGCGATAATATGTAATGTTCATCCTGCTATACGCTATAATACGATATGGCAGAAGCTGATTATAATAATAATAGACCTTATAAGGAAAAGTGAGTAAAACAATGCAGCTTTTAAAAGACAGAATAAGAAAAGACGGAAAAATTCGTTCGGGTAATGTACTTAAGGTAGACAGTTTTTTGAACCATCAGATGGATATTACTCTTTTTGAAGAGATAGGCAAGGAATTTAGGAGAAGATTTGCTGATTGTGAAGTGACAAAGATACTGACGATTGAAGCATCAGGTATTGGGATTGCCTGTATTGCGGCAAGGTATTTTAATGTCCCGGTGGTATTCGCTAAGAAAAACCAGACCAAGAATATTGCAGGTGATGTATATACCGGTAGAGTTGAATCCTTTACCCATGGACGCGTATATGATATTATCGTAGCCAAAGAGTTCTTAAAACCGGAAGATAAGATTTTAATCATTGACGATTTTTTGGCAAATGGTAGTGCTTTACTTGGGCTAGCCAAGCTGGTAACGGATGCCGGAGCTACTTTAGTTGGAGCTGGTATTGTTATAGAAAAAGGATTTCAGGAGGGTGGAGCCCTGGTTCGTAATAACGGACTTAGAGTGGAGTCACTGGCTATCGTGGAGTCCATGAGCGAAGATAATGGAGTGGTATTTAGAGATTAAATTAGAGGTTTGGATACCATAAGACAGGTTTATGATACCCAAACCAATGAGATGAACATAGAAGAATATAAATAAGTACAAAATACAGTGTAATGTTCAAACCCTGCATTTTGTACTTATTTCGTTATTATCTGATTTATACTGATAATTAACTTACTGATTAAGCTGCTATTCCTGGCATTACACCGATGTAATTGCATGATTAATATATATTCCGGTATATGAAACCTACTTTAAAAAAAATCTCACAGCCTCTTCATAATTTCTAACTTTTTTAACAATAAAGTATTTACTGAATTCTTTCGTCCACATATCCTTTTCTTCTTCAATTTCATTAAAATCTTCCATAATGAACACAACATATTTACATTCTGTTTGCGCCATAGCGGGTAGTAAAACAGTGAACCCCCATGTAACATCCTCTTTATCATCCTCAAATCCATTTCTTGCGTCAACAACAAAATTACTACCGGGGAATTGCTTCAGAAGCTCTAATGCAAATAGAGCATGCTTTCTGTAATTATCAAAGCAGCAGAATTTTTTCCATGTTAATAGAACAATATGATCTTCCTCAATATATTTTACATTGCCAAATTCTGAATTAAATTCAGTAGTATTACTCATTGGTATCCTCCTAATATAGAATCCTTGTAAACCATGATATCTATGAATTTCTATATATTATAGTAATATAATCAGATAATGTCTACCCTTTTTAAAAATTCATTCAGGACGTTGTGATTGACATTTTATGTAAAAATTAACCGTAATAAATGTGATTTAATCACAGAATAATTTTGCGGATTATAGTATTGTGAGAACGTAAAGTAAATAGAATCTATAGTAATAGGAGGATCATATTATGTCATCAGTAAAAATTACAAAACGCAATTTTGAACAAGAGGTTATGAATTCAAAGGAGCCTGTGTTACTAGATTTCTGGGCATCCTGGTGTGGTCCCTGCCGTATGGTGGCACCGGCCATAGAAGAGATTTCCACTGAGATGGAAGGAAGTGCGAAAGTCGGTAAAATCAATATTGATGAGGAAGCAGAGCTGGCATCGCAATTTCGAGTTATGAGTATCCCAACCCTTATGGTAATAAAGAATGGTAAAATAACCGCAACAGCAGTAGGGGCACGACCGAAGAAAGATATCTTGAAATTGTTGGAATCATAGAGTAAGCTATATGTGAACAGGTATTGCGATAAAACCTTTAATTTTATGGGTATATTATTGTAAGCTTGTTCACATATTTATTATATAATTGATAGTGGATCCTAAGTCGGTAGTAGATCATAATTAATGTGAAATTATGTAGGCTTAAGATGCCCAAGCCCAATTCAATATTATGAAAGAAAGGAAGTATAGTCTATGATGAAGGAACATAAGTTTTTCAGATGTAATCATTGCGGTAATATAGTAGGATTGATTAATAATGCAGGTGTCCCGATGACATGCTGTGGTGAGGAAATGGAGGAATTGGTTGCTAATACGGTAGAAGCATCAAAAGAGAAACATTTGCCGGTAGTGTCGATTGAAGGGAATACGGTATTGGTAGAAGTAGGCAGTGCCGCTCATCCGATGGAAGAGAAGCATTATATTCAGTGGATATATGTTCAAACAAAGCATGGTGGTCAGAGAAAAAGCTTAGAGCCGAAAGATGAGCCAAAGGCAGCCTTCGCATTAGTTGATGATGAGGTAATTGCGGTATTTGAATACTGTAATGTTCATGGACTTTGGAAAACTGAAATAGAATAAAGTCATATTAGGGGGTTAACAGCTTGATTTTACAGAAGGATGATATTAAGTATTTAGAGGATACTCTTAGCTTTTTACAGAGTATAACTGATGCGCAGAGATCAACTTTATTACAGTCGGTAGTAAAAAAACAGTTATTCGTAGGTGAATCCATGCACAGCAATTCACAGCAGTGTTCAGGACTGTTTCTGATCTACAAAGGACAGGTACGGGCTTATATCGTATCGGAGAATGGTAAAGAAATCACCTTATACCGTTTGTTTGACCGTGATGTCTGCATTTTTTCGGCATCCTGTATCATGAAGAATATTTCCTTTGATATCTATGTGGAGGTGGAAAAAGATACACAGGCATATCTTATTCCTACGGCTGCTTTTCAAAAGCTGTCAACAGAATCATTACCGGTTCAGGCCTTTACAAATCAGCTGTTAGCTTCCCGTTTTAGTGAAGTAATGTGGATAATGGAACAGGCGCTATTTATGAGCTTTGATAAAAGACTCGCTAATTTCCTTCTGGAGCAGTCCGTCATTGAGGAACAAGATATTTTGGTAATAACCCATGAGAAAATAGCGAACCACCTAGGGTCCGCAAGAGAAGTTGTTACCAGAATGTTGAAATATTTTCAGAGCGAAGGTATTGTTAGTTTACGAAGAGGAGCTATTGAAATTCTTGATCGAGGGAAACTGGAGAAACTGGCAGAAGCCTGAAATGATATAATTAACATAATAATTTGATAAAGGTAGATAGATTGTAAAGAAGTGCATTGTTCAATCGGAATAATGCATAGAGCGTGCTTTTTGCGTCATATTGGTAGCCGCTAAAGTGGTAGTTGGAGGTTATAACGAAATGGAACCAACGATAAGAGAACAGCTGGAAAGCTTAGCAGAGGAAAAATACCGAATTTTTAGTTCTTCCTTAACTCCGGGTAAAGAAAATATCCTTGGAGTTAGAATACCGATTCTTAAGAAAATGGCAGCAAAGCTTGTCAAAGGAGACTGGAGGTCATATCTTGCCCAGGCTTCTGATGATACAATGGAGGAGCTTATGCTTCAGGGAATGGTAATAGGCCGCTGTAAGGCTGATATCTGCGAGGTACTGGAATTGGCCGCAGGCTTTATTCCGAAGATTGACTGCTGGCCAGTCTGTGATAACTTTTGTAATGGATTGAAAATTGCAATAACGAACAAGGAATGTGTCTGGGATTTTATGCAACCATATCTGAATTCGGATCAGGAATATGAGATACGCTTCGGAGTCGTCATGCTGCTGTATTATTTAGAACCGGAATATGCCGACCTTGCATTCAAGCATTTTGATAGGATAAAGCTAGAAGGCTATTATGTTAAGATGGCTGTGGCATGGGTATTATCAATGTACTATGTAAAGCTCCCGAAGTTAACACTTGAATATCTGAAAAATAATCAACTGGATGATTTTACTTATAATAAAGCACTGCAGAAAATAATAGAATCTTTACAGGTGGATCAACAAGCAAAAGAAATGATTCGCACTATGAAGAGAAAAAGATAAATCAGTTTTGAAACAATTTTAAAATACTATGAAATAAATATTTAGTTGGTAATTATTTGACATCAAAAAATGGAAAGAGTAAAATATTACATAATACAAAATATTCCGACATCAAGTCTGCGGCGTATGGTATTATAAGAAGGTTCTAGTCATATAATAGTAATAGAAATACGCAAGTTTAATTATGAACATATGAGGAGGGTTTATATGAAGCTAACATTTTTGGGCGCAACACATGAGGTGACGGGGAGTTGTTTTTTTCTGGAAGCATGTGGAAAGAACATACTGATTGATTGTGGTATGGAGCAAGGTAAGGATACTTATGAAAATCAGGAAATACCTGTAGCATCTGCAGATATCGATGAGGTGCTGCTTACTCATGCACATATTGACCATTCAGGAAAGCTACCTCTTCTTTATACAGAGGGATTTCGTGGAAGCATTCATGCGACAAGTGCAACAAGTGCTTTATGTGACATTATGCTTCGAGACAGTGCACATATTCAGTTAGCGGAAGCGGAGTGGAAGAATCGTAAGGGCAAACGTTCCGGTAATGAGCTGGCAGCGCCAATTTATGACATGGAAGCAGCTATGGCAACGGCTAGGATGTTCGTTTCTCATGAATATAACGAAAAATTTGTCCTTTGTGATGGAATAGAAATACGTTTTATTGATGTGGGACATTTACTTGGTTCCTCCAGTATAGAAGTATGGGTTACAGAGAATGGTGTAACGAAAAAGCTGGTATTCTCCGGTGATATCGGTAATTCGAATCAGCCTCTGATTAATAATCCTCAATATATCGAAGATGCAGATTATGTGGTTATGGAATCAACTTATGGAGACCGCAGCCATGGAGAAAGACCGGATTATATAAAAGAACTGACCGATATAATTCAAACAACCTTTGACCTTGGAGGTAATGTTGTCATACCCTCCTTTGCAGTTGGCAGAACTCAGGTTTTACTATATTATTTACGCAAAATAAAGGATGATCGTCTGATTAAGGGTCATGGTAACTTCAAAGTATATGTAGACAGTCCGTTGGCCATTGAGGCTACACAGATATTCCATGAGCATATGCTGGGATATTTTGATGAGGAAGCAATGAATTTAGTTAATAAAGGAATCAATCCGTTGTCGTTTCCCGGACTCAGTACATCAATTACTTCGGATGAATCCAAGGCAATCAATTTTGACGAAGAGCCTAAGGTCATCATATCAGCATCGGGAATGTGTGAAGCCGGCAGAATTCGCCATCATTTAAAGCACAATTTATGGAGAGAGAATAGTACAATTTTATTTGTGGGGTATCAATCAGTCGGAACTTTGGGACGTATGCTATTAGATGGGGCAAAAGAAGTAAAACTCTTCGGAGAGCCTATACAGGTAGCTGCTCGGATTCTTCAGCTGGGAGGTGTCAGTGGTCATGCGGACAGAGAAGGTCTTATTAAATGGTTAACCAGTTTTACAAAGAAGCCGGATAAAGTTTTTGTCGTACATGGGGATGACCAGGTATGTGAAATCTTTACGGAACAAATCAAAGCAATGGGATATTCGGCGGAAGCACCTTTCAGCGGAATGACTTATGATCTTGCTGTTAATCAATGTGTACAGGAAGGCAAAATCATACGCATCCAGCCCAAAACTGAGGCAGAGACTGAGAAAGCCAATTCCGTATATGAGCGCCTTGTTCTTGCGGGAAAACGTCTTACAGGAGTTATCCAGCATAATAAGGGTGGCGCCAATAAGGATCTTGCGAAATTAATTGGGCAGATTAATTCATTATGTGATAAATGGGATAGATAGTTTTAGTCAGCAAGCGGAGGTCATTTTGGATAATCACAAACTACTTGAATTAAATAATTGCTATTCAACAAAAGAATTTGAAGAGGCCAATTATTATCAGGGGGATGACCTTGGAGCATTGTGGACAAAGACAGCTACATATTTTCGTGTATGGGCACCGATAGCGGAGCAGGTCGTTGTTAATTTATATCGGACTGGAAACGAAGATGACTTGTTTCGGTGCATTCCAATGCAAAAAGATGCTAACGGAACCTGGGTGGAGCAGGTAGAAGGTAATCTGAGTGGGATCTATTATACTTATAGCGTAACTGTAGATGGTGTAAGGAAGGAAGCAGTGGATCCTTATGCAAAAGCAGTTGGTGTAAATGGAAGCCGGGGCATGGTTATTGATCTGTTATCCACGAACCCACCGGGATTTACAGAGGATAAAAAGCCGTTAATTGTAAATTACACAGATGCAGTTATCTACGAGCTTCATATTCGAGACTTTTCAATCGATCAAAGTTCGGGGATGAAGCATAAGGGGGAGTATCTTGCATTTACGGAAACAGGTACGAAAAACAGCTTTGGGGATACGACCGGAATTGATTACCTTAAGGAGCTTGGCATTACCCATGTCCATTTGCTGCCTGCATTTGATTATGCAACTATAGATGAAAGCAATCTTACGACTGTGCAATATAACTGGGGGTATGATCCTAAGAATTATAATGTGCCGGAGGGTTCTTATTCCTATGATCCATATCACGGAGAGGTAAGAATCAGGGAATTTAAGCAGATGGTTCAGGCTCTTCACAAGAATGGAATTCGTGTAATTATGGATGTAGTATATAACCATACTATGGAAAGTGAAGAATCTAATTTTAATCGGATTGTCCCGGGATATTATTACAGACTTACTTCGGACGGAAGCTTTTCTAATGCTTCGGGCTGTGGCAGCGAGACAGCATCAGAACGGGTTATGATGAGAAAATTTATCCTTGACTCTCTGATATACTGGGTCAGGGAATACCATATTGACGGTTTTCGCTTTGATTTAATGGGAATCCATGATATTCATACCATGAATGAAGTCAGACGTGTTTTGAATGAAATAGAACCGGGTATTCTTGTCTATGGAGAGGGATGGACGGGTGGACTATCACCACTTCCGGACTGGGAAAGAGCGCTTAAGGTTAATATTAAAAACATGGACCAAGATATCGCAGCATTCAATGATAATATTCGTGACGGAATCAAAGGCAGTGTTTTTTCAGGCTCGGAGAGAGGGTTTGTAAGTGGCAGAGAAGGTATGGAGGATACAATTAAATTCGGAGTTGCCGCCGCAACACAGCATGACGGAATTGATTATCGGAGAGTGCTATATTCCAATGCTCCGTGGGCAGCAGAACCCACTCAGAGTATTAATTATGTATCTGCTCATGATAATCTGACACTATGGGATAAGCTTAATATTTCTTGCCCGTGGGAAAGTAGGGAAGATCTTATTAAGATGAACCTACTTGCAGATGCAATTGTCCTGACCTGTCAGGGTATTCCCTTGTTTCAGGCAGCAAGTGAATTCCTACGAAGTAAACCAATCGACGAAGCAAATAGAATATTTGATGGAAATAGCTATCATTCACCCGACTGCGTTAATAGTATCAAATGGGATAATAGAACAAAGAACAAGGAGGTTGTGGATTATTATAAGGGCTTAATTGCGTTTCGAAAGCAGCACTGCGCACTTCGAATGACAAAGGCTGAGGATATCCGATCTTATCTTGACTTCTACATCCTGCTAGAGCCTAATATTGTAGCCTTTGAAATTAACCATCCATTGGATAACAAAATATGTATCATATATAATGCAAATAATGCCTATAAGACGATCCATCTTCCAGACGGTGAATGGAAGGTTTATGGGAAAGGCAAGAAGGCAGGAACCAAGATCCTTGAGGTGATCTCAGGCGGGGAGGTTAGCGTAGAGCCAATTTCAGCAATGATATTAACTTGTTAATCGTTTGCTTCGACAAAGAACCAGGACACAACCCGAAATAGATCATAGCATATTCCCTATAAAAGATTATTTAAAACTGTTTGACACTGTTTTTATTTTATCATACACTAATAGTATGAAATAATACTAAAAAGATATATTTTGGATATACACAGGAGTAAATTACTTGAGTAAATCATACGCTTTAAGACCGGTAAAGAAAATTACATTCAGAGTTATGACAGCTATCACCATAATACTTATTTGTTATGTTGCATTGCATGTTTATGACAGAAACAAGAATCATACGGATAAAGTTATAATTAATATATTTGAGAAACAGAGGATGTACTCCCAAACGATCAGCGATGAAGCTGATTCTTTATATACACTCATGCTGGAGACAGAGACAGGGCAGGATCACAGAAATAAGAAAGACATCGAGAATGAAATATCATCTATTAAAAATAATATACAATATGCCAGTAAGGAATTATCACAAATCTTAGATTCGATACATACGAAACGGATTATGAATTCATCAAAGATAGATAATTCAGAATATCTGACCAAAATTGATAAGATTTGGGAGAAAATGGATTCCGTCATAAAAGTCATAATTGATTCCAAGACAACAAATTATGAAATGAAATCGGCGGTCAAATACATCAAAAATAATAATATAAGATTGCTTAATTTTACTGATAGCTTACTAGACCAGCGTTTAGAGAAAATAATCCGATTAGATGGGATTACCGAATTCGTGGAATATGGCCTAATACTAGTTCTTTTTATATTGCTATCGTTTTATCTGTATCATTTAATGCACTTCATTATTTTACCATATAATCAATTATATAAAGGTATAACAGATATTGGACTGCATTCTTATCCCGAAAACCAGTATTTTCTCACAAGAAAAAGAGTTCAGCCATTAGTGTCGGAAGTCAGCAGTATGTTTTTAAAAATAAATAACCTGATTTCTTTGATTGAGAATATTAATAATAATAAATCCTTTATGGAGACCTTATCGTATATTAATGAAACCTTCTCTGTTTTTATACCTTATAATTATATTGGAATTGCTTTAATCAGCGAAGATAAGAAAATCCTTAAGGCTTCCTATGGAGTTTCAGACAGTACAATTATCGGCTTGCCGGAGAAAATCATAGGAGTTAACTGGCCGGTTGAGGATACCAGTTTAGGAACGCTTATTGAATCCGGAGAAGCAAGATTCATCAACGATCTTGAGGAATATTGCTCCAAGGAACCTCCTAAGCCGTATAATAAAATTATTATGGAAGCAGGAATAAGGGCGTCCATTACATTGCCTCTGAGAGTATCAGGCAAACCTGTAGGAGTGATATTCTTCTCCAGTAAAAACAAGAATGTATATAACAATGGGCACTTAAATATATTATATACATTAGCTAATAGTATAGCAATCAGCTTAAATCAGAATATCTTTACCAGAGATATGCAATACAGTAGTATACTTGCTTTAGCAAATCTCTCCGAGGCAAGGGATGAAGATACTGGAGAGCATATGGAACGTATGGCGATATATTCAAGGACGATAGCACAGCTTTTACATGAGAATAATATATATTCGGAGGATATTACCCTAGAATATATTGATCTGATTGAACGCTTCAGTCCGCTGCACGATATTGGTAAGGTTGGGATAGCAGACAGCATCCTGCTAAAACAGGGCAAATTAACAGAGGAAGAATTCAATGAGATGAAGAAGCATACACTTTACGGAGCTCAGGTTCTTGAATCTGCAGATATGAATTTTGAGAAAAACGGAAATAGCATGTTTGGTCTGGGTATAGAAATCGCCAAAGGGCATCATGAAAAATGGAACGGTACCGGATACCCCTATGGGATGAAGAAATACGATATTCCGTTAAGCGCTAGAATTGTTGCGATTGCAGATGTATTTGACGCGCTGACCAGTAAGAGACCCTATAAAGAAGCCTTATCCTTTGAAATATCCATAAAAATGATAGAAGAAGGCCGTGACGCTCATTTTGACCCCACTATTGTTGATATATTTATAGAAAACAAAAAACGTATTCAAGAGATATACGATAAATTTCAATAGTAAATATAAAATTTAATAGAACTTTTGAAGCAGGGTTAAGCTTGTTTCAAAAGTTTTTTTGTTATTTTTTAGCAAAATTTTCACGATAACTTTGACAAAAGAATAGTATCATAAAAAAAAGCTCATATTATAACAGAAGCATTTAATTAAAAACTTTTTATTCATGATAAGTGAATTTGCTTGCAGATTCATCTTGAATACGCCTTGGAGGTGCTGAATAGATGGGGAAAATTGAAGATACTAAGGACAAAGCTGTCGGTAAGATTATGGAGGCAGCAGGAAAAGTTGCCAACGACCAGGATATGGAGTTTACAGGTAAGTTCCGGACTCTGACAACCCAGGTTAAGGATAAGCTTTATGATGTTAAGGAGGATGTGGTTCAGGAAACGAATGATCTGCTAGATACAGCTAATTCAAAACTTAAAAAGAAGAATAATTAAGTAATTGCGAAACTCATAAATTGTATACAATAACAATAACTATATAGTTTCGCATTTACCTAAAGAAGACTTATTAATGAAAGGAGTGGCTTTATGCCAGAAATAGGTAACCTTATTATTTGGCTGATCTTAGGAGGAATATCCGGCTGGATTGCAAGTAAAATAACCGGAAATGATGAGAGTATGGGAATCGGCCTGAATCTGCTGGTAGGTATCGTAGGAGCATTTATCGGTGGTTGGCTTGCAGGTATATTCGGCCTCGGGCCTGCAACCGGACTTAACATTTGGAGCTTCTTTATTTCTATTGTCGGTTCAGTAATATTGCTGGCCATTGTCAGCCTGTTTAAACGAAAATCATAATAAGAAAGTATGAAAGCTTGGCGGATTATCTTCACGATCATCCGCCATTTCTTTCCTCAGGATAAATCCTGCAATATAGACATAACGTTACTTTTCCGTTACCTTAATTATGTCAAATGGAGCTCAAACCTTTCTTACCTATATAATAATCTATAATTATGGTATACTTAAATTAAATTTCTACAACGGATAGGAGAATTTTGAATGAATATACAGATATACGGAGCTTCCAAATGCTTTGATACGAAAAAGGCTGAAAGATATTTTAAAGAGAGAGGAATTAAATATCAATCCATAGATGTTGTAAAGTTTGGTATGAGCAAAGGGGAATTTAATAATGTGAAGCAGGCGGTTGGAGGTATGGACAAACTGATTAATCCAAATTCCAAGGATAGGGATTTAATATCCCTGATGGGATACTTATCACCAATAGATCAGGAAGAGAAGCTTCTGGAAAATCCAAAGCTCTTTGTGACGCCAATTGTAAGAAATGGGAAGAAAGCAACTGTTGGATATCAGCCTGATGTTTGGAAAACATGGGAATAGGAAAGAATTTAATGTAATAGAATCTTGCTTAGATTATTATAATGGAAATATAAACAGTGGTAGCATTTCATTATAAATGCAAATTATTAAGGGGGCATTAATATGGAAAGGCGAGCTATTAAAATTCTCGCACCGATGAGTAAAAAAATCGCTCTTAAAGTAATACCCGGTCATTTTGCAACTGGTAATTCCCACATTAATCTTTACATTGATCTGACCATGATGAAGACTAGGCAAATCGAAGCATCTGAAGCAGCTAAGATATTAGCAAAACAATATATTACGAGTACACTTGTAGATACAATAGTATGTCTGGATGGCTGTGAGGTTATTGGTGCATTTTTAGCCCAGGAATTAGCTCTGTCAGGAATCAGATCCATGAATGCCCATCAGTCGATACACATCATCACCCCTGAATTTAATACAAATGGTCAGATGATATTTAGGGAGAACTTTCATCCGCTGATCTATAATAAGAATATACTTTTACTTGCCGGATCTACGACAACAGGGGATACTCTTCGAAAAAGCATTGAATGTATTAAGTACTACGGAGGTATTATGCAAGGAATCAGTTCGATTTTTAGCGCTGTGGATGAGGTGGACGGTATAAGGGTAAATTCCATATTCAAATCTAAGGACCTTCCTGATTATGCGAGCTATAACATCGGAGAATGCCCGTTATGTGAAGCGAAGAATCGTCTGGAAGCTATCGTAAACGGCTATGGATACATAAAATTATAAATAGATAGAGGCTGTCGTAGTTTAGATATAAATGATATAAGGGACTCCGCATAATCCCCACACACACTGGTCGAAAGACAGGTTATCAATTTTGTATGTCAAATTCGTACATAAATGTTCGTATATGACATACAAAATCAACAACCTGACTTTCAAACAGTGCATTAAGGGGATTACGCGGAGTCCCTTATATCATTGAAGGCTATTTTACGACAGCCGATTAACGTATTAATTTTAACTGTTACATAAATTTTTTCTTCCGGAAGAAGATAATGCAGATAATTGCAACGATGATGCATAGCAGGGTTACGTATAAATAACCATATTTCCAGGTAAGCTCAGGCATGGAGGTGAAATTCATACCATACCAGCCTACTATCAGTGTAAGTGGTAAAAATATCGTTGTTACTACGGTAAAGATCTTCATAATCCTATTAAGATCATAATCCAGCTGTGCATGATAAGATTCTCTGACATGTACGCTGAATTCCTGCAACATACGGGTATTATTACTGAGCCGCTCAGCGCGGCTTGAAAATACCCTGAAATAATGCAGGTTTTCTTCATTGAAGATATCAGCAGAGTTTTCTTCCAATTCCTCACCTATGGAGACAAACTGCTGGTAATAATTATCAAGCATTAAGAGCTTCTTTCTGATGCCGGTAATTTTATAATTAAAATTTCTGTCCAATTTAAGATCATTTATCATGTCTTCATAAGAGGCGATTTCTTCCTCAATCCGTTCAAGAATTGTATTATCTGCACTGATGAATTGTTCCAGAAAACCAAAAATTAACCTTTCCTGTGTTATATTGGTCAAGCTCAGGCGATCCAGAAACTCATGAATTCGAATATTAGTACTGTTATCCTTATCCTCGATAATAACAATAAGAAGTAAATTCTTTTTAATAAAAATACCCAGCCTGTCCTGTAATTTAATAATCTGATAAGGATTAACGGCTTGTATAATACCAAACAGATAATCATAATAGGAGTTTAATGTACCATGAAGATGTTGACTGTCATTTTTACATTCGACAACTGTTAAATAAGAAAATCCGAAAAGATGATAGCATTGCTCCAACTCTTCCATATTAATGATTCCAAGGGTTAAAATATCCGGATTATAGCTATCCTGAGTAATTTCTTTAATTTGATCTTGGATCTGGTAGTACATAAGAGCTCCTTTCAAATTATGGGATTCTAACATTGTTTCCATTTTTTGACCTGTATTCTATTATACAACGAAATAAATACTTGTAAAGAATGAGTTTCATGACTAATATTTTTTATCTATTTTGGGTAAATAATGATACTAATATAGAAAAATCTCATTATTTATGTTATTATAATACCATACCAATTTTGAAAGGAGATTAATTTTATGAAGATATCAAATATTAATAATGTAAATGATTTATTTAAAGTAATCGAGTCATGTGAAGGTAAAGTAGAATTGGTAACAGGAGAAGGCGACAGACTTAATTTAAAATCAAAGCTCTCCCAGTATGTAGCTTTAGCTAACGTATTCTCTGATGGAAAGATTGATGAACTCGAATTAATCGCATATGAGCCGGAGGATATTAAAAAACTGATAGACTTTATGTGTTACAGATAATAAGGAATAAGTTATAAATTTTTTTCTGAGGCTATCGTAAAATACATCAATATAATTGAGTGATTTCTATTATTTGATATATTTTACGAATGGTCTCTTTTTTTGTTCTTCTAAATAAGAATATGTCTTTATATCCTATACAACATTAGGTGGATCAAATTGTGAAGGGAGTGGAGCATCTATCCGACAGGAAGATAGAATTTATTTTATTCTGCAATACAAAGTAATTCCCAGTACTACTGCCAATTCCCTCTGCATACAATGTAACAACAACGATAATAAGGGGGAATGCGTTCCGTCGTATGTAGGAACGCAGACACTATGAAAGGCTATATAGAGGAACGAGCGGTTGAAATTGCTAATTTTATTATCGATAATAATGCGACTGTAAGGCAGACCGCGAAACAGTTTGGCATTTCGAAATCAACGGTACATACAGGAGTAACAAATCGGAACAGTATGGATTTATCAGGGTAAAGAATAATTGTTTTAGTAAAAGATTTGGGCTTTGGATGCAGAAGTATCCAAAGCCCAAAATTTATTTGCAATATCCTGGTAATCCATTTAAAATAATTATTAAATACAATGGAAATAATAAATAACCCTTAGCTAATATAAACCCGAAACGGAGAAAACTATGGAAGAAGATAAGAACCTTCAGCAAAAATCATACCGTAAGGTACTGGACTATATCAAAACACAAATTAGAGAGGGGAAGCTCACAATAGGGGGGAGACTTCCGGCCGAACGGGAGCTGTCTAATCAACTTGGCGTTAGCCGTAATTCGGTACGGGAGGCAATCCGTACCCTGGATATCATGGGAGTGATTGTAAGCCAGCAGGGAGCGGGTAATTATCTGGCAGGTAATTTTGAGAATAATCTGGTAGAGACGATGTCCATGATGTTCTTTTTGAATCAGATTGATTACCGCCAGATCAGCCAGCTTCGCCGTGCACTGGAAATGCAGGCATTAATGCTGGCCATAGATTATATCACGAAGCCCGAGATTGAAAGACTGAAGAGTATACTTGCACAACTGGAGCATGAGACGGAAGAAATCAATGTGGTTCTTGATAAGCAGCTGCACTATAATATTGCGCAAGCCTCCAGGAATACATTATTTGTTAATATATTACAGGCACTTTCCGACCTGATTGATCAATTCATATCCGATTTAAGAAAAGATATTCTTAGTACACAAAAAAGCAGAACCATATTAAATGAAGCTCATAATGATATGGTGAAAAGCCTGGTTTTAAGAGACAAAAATCTGGCCTATGAGGCTATCAGCAAACATTTTGATATTATTGATTTCAACCTGAACGACTAGGAATAATATGAATTATTTACCACATTGTTAAATATGCACAACAAGTATGTTAAAAAAATGACTTTTGTTGACATAATGACTAAGCCTAAGTATAATAAGATTACAAAGTGGTTCTACCAATTGACGGACTTTGGGAAAGAATATGGTGTTGTAAAACGTATCGTTAACAATACCTGTTTTTTTTACACCCAAAATTGGTAGTACCAATTAAAAACTATAAAATGTTATATTGGGTTAAATAACAGAAGGTAAAGAAAGGGGCTTACAAAAATTATGGCACTATCATTTATATTGGCACTACTGCCGATCCTTTGGCTTATAATTGCACTTACCGCATTAAAAATTCCAGGATTTAAGGCATGCTCCATTGCACTACTTATTGCTTACGTCTTAGCGGTTTTCGTATGGAAGATGCCGCTGCTTAACAGCATTACTGCCATTGGGGAAGGTACGGCACTTGCATTATGGCCGATTATTATCGTAATCATAGCAGCTATATTTACCTATAACGTATGTGTTGCTACCGGCAAAATGGAAGTAATTAAGAAGATGCTAGCCGGTGTTACAAAAGACAAGAGAGTTCTGGTTTTAATTATTGCATGGGGGTTTGGAGGCTTCATGGAGGGTATGGCAGGCTTTGGTACTGCAGTAGCAATTCCTGCGAGCATGTTGTGGGGACTTGGTTTTAATCCGGTATTTGCGGCTATTGTATGTCTGATTGCTAATGCGACACCGACTGCCTTTGGTTCCATCGGTATTCCTACGACTACCCTTGCTAAGATAACCGGCTTGGATGTTCTTGGCTTATCAACGGATACAGTTATCTTATTATCGGTTCTCATTCTACTTACTCCTTTCGTACTGGTCTATCTGACAGGAAAATCGGATCGCACCACAAAGGTCGGTTCAAGCTTTCGAAATTCCTTCAAGGGAGTTGGTATGATCACATTGATCTCGGGGTTATCCTTCCTGCTTCCGGAATTTCTGGTATCCAAATTCCTAGGTGCCGAACTGCCCGTAGTAATAGGTTCCGTTTGTTCGATGCTGTGTACAATCGGAGCAGCAAAGATCTTTGGTAAGAAGGTGGAACCTGAATTTGCACTGGAGGAGAAAAGCGAAGCGAAAAGCGCAGGAAAGATTAACACACAGGAAGCTCTGAAAGCATGGGGTCCATTCCTTTTGATATTTGTATTCCTGTTAGCTACATCCAAATTAATCGCACCGTTCAATGTACTCTTATCCACAGTAAAGACCTCAGTTCCCATCTATACCGGAGAAAATGCAGCACCCTATACCTTCTCCTGGTTAGCAACCCCCGGAGTGTGGATTATACTTGCGGCTTTTATCGGCGGAAGACTTCAAGGGGCTAAGCTTACGGAAATACTAAAGATTTTTTATAAAACAGTAATACAGCTGTCAAAGACAATTATTACAATAATCGCAATTATGGCAACTGCGAAGCTGATGGGTTACAGCGGTATGATTTCTTCTATTGCTGTGATGTGCGTGACAGTTACAGGAGGTTTTTATCCGTTGTTTGCACCTTTACTTGGAGCCATCGGTACCTTTGTAACGGGAAGTGGAACCTCGGCCAGCGTGCTGTTCGGTGGTCTTCAGAAGGAAACCGCAGTCGCATTACACTTAAACCAGTCCTGGATTACAGCCTCCAATACGGCAGGGGCGGTTATAGCGAAGATGATATCTCCACAAAGTATCGCAGTAGCGGTAGCAGCGGTTGGTTTACAGGGTAAAGAGAGTGTCCTGTTAAAGGGAACGATTAAGTATTTTGTATTATTCCTATTGATCGTCGGTGTTGTAACTATGATAGGGTCCATGATTTTGAACTAATAGATGATAAGATTAAAGTTAATAAATAACTGCCTGGAGGCAGTATGGAGGTAAATATGAATATTTTAGTATGTATCAAACAGGTTCCGGACAGCAATAAGGTAGAAGTAGATCCGGTTACAGGAGTATTAAAAAGAAATGGTGTTGAGTCAAAGATGAATCCCTATGATTTGTATGCTTTGGAGACAGCTCTTCGGATTAAGGAGCAGAAGGGAGGAACCATCTGCGTACTTACCATGGGACCGGGACAGGCTGCCGTGATTATAAAAGAAGCCTTTGCGATGGGAGCGGACAGAGGAATTTTGGTTTCTGATCGAAAATTTGGTGGTGCCGACGTACTTGCAACCAGCTATACGATCTCTCAGGGAATACAGATGGCAGGACAATTTGACTTAATCCTATGTGGAAAACAAACCACAGATGGGGATACGGCTCAGGTAGGACCGGAAGTAGCGGAATGTTTGAATATACCGTCCGTATCCAACGTATCTAAGATTTTGGAAATTGGGGATCAGGACATTACGGTTGAGATGGATATGACCCATGATATAGAGATAACCAAAGTACAGTATCCCTGCCTCCTCGCAGTAGATAAAGATATCTTTATGCCAAGACTTCCTTCCTATTTAAAAAAGCAGGAGACTAAGGATCAGGAGATAACGGTAATTACCTTAGCTGATCTGGAAGATCAGAATGAAAAACATTATGGCCTGAATGGATCTCCGACTCAGGTTCAGCGGATTTTCCCTCCGGAAGTCAATGCCCATAGAGAACGATGGGATGGAACCGGTATGGAATTAACCGAGCAATTATTTGATAAATTAAAAGAATTAAAATTTGCATAGGGAGGATTAGGAATATGGCAAAGTTAGTAATCAATCAGGCTCTCGTCGGTAATATTCAGGAAATGATCGGCATTTGCCCATTTCATGCAATCGAAGAGAACAATGGCGAGCTGGCAATCAATGCAGCCTGCAAGATGTGTAAATTATGTGTAAAAAAGGGACCGAAGGGTGCCATTGAATATGTAGAAGAAGAAATAGAAGAGATTAATAAGGGTGAGTGGAAGGGAATTGCAGTATATGTGGACCATATAGACGGGGTAATCCATCCGGTAACCTATGAATTAATCGGCAAAGCAAGGGAACTTGCGGCCAAAATAAATCATCCGGTATATGCAGTTATGATGGGAAGCGACATCACAGAGCAAAGCAGGGAGCTACTTCACTATAACGTAGATAAGGTATTTGTATATGACTACTCACAACTGGATCGTTTTAAAATAGAACCTTATACTTCAGTATTTCAGGATTTTGTAGAAAAGCTAAAACCCACCGCTATTTTGATGGGAGCAACTCCTGTGGGAAGACAGCTGGCACCCCGTGTTGCAGCCAGACTGAAAACTGGCCTCACTGCGGATTGTACGATTTTGGATATCAATGAGAATACTGACTTGGTCCAGATCCGTCCTGCATTTGGCGGAAATATTATGGCTCAGATTCTAACACCGAACCATAGACCACAGATGGCAACCGTTCGTTATAAGGTGATGGATGCTCCACAGAGGAATACAGAGGAATCCGGAGAGGTTGTAAGCAGTATGATCGAGATGGAAAAGCTTCATAGTAAAGTAGAGGTTCTTGATATAATTGCGAAGGAGAAGGAACAATTTATCGAAGCCTCCGAGATTTTAGTTGTTGCAGGACGAGGTATCCGCAAGGAGGAAGATCTTGAGATGGTGAAGGAACTGGCAGAGCTTCTTGGCGGACAGATTGCCTGCACCAGACCTGTTATGGAAGCGGGCTGGTTAGAAGCAAAGAGACAGGTTGGCTTAAGTGGAAGAACCGTAAGGCCGAAGCTGATTATTACGGTGGGCGTTTCGGGTTCCGTTCAATTTGCGGCTGGTATGAATAATTCCGAGCAAATTATTGCTATTAACAAGGATGAGAACGCGCCGATTTTTAAAGTTGCACATTATGGTCTGGTAGGCGATTTGTATGAAATAGTTCCGGAATTAATCAACAAGCTGAAGCTGGGCAAAGCGGTATAGGAGGATAACGAAATGAATTATAAAACATTAGATCAAAAGGATATTGATTTTATTAATCATATCATAGGAGATTCGGAGCGAATTCTTTTTGGGGAGGACATTAATGAAGAATACAGTCACGATGAATTAAGTGATACCATAAGCTTTCCGGATGTTGTTATTAAAGTGACCTCAACCGAGGAGGTATCAAACATCATGAAATACGCCTACGAGAATAGTATTCCGGTAACACCTAGAGGCTCAGGTACAGGACTTGTGGGTTCTTCCGTTGCTATGGAGCATGGTATTATGCTGGATACAAGCCTGATGAACCATGTCCTTGAACTGGATGAGGATAACCTTACGATTACAGTGGAACCCGGTGTACTACTTATGGAGCTGTCAGCCTATGTTCAGGACAGAGATCTGTTCTACCCTCCGGATCCCGGTGAGAAATCAGCAACCATCGGTGGTAATATCAGTACCAATGCAGGTGGAATGAGAGCGGTAAAGTACGGAGTAACCAGAGATTATGTACGTGGTCTTGAGGTCGTATTACCTAATGGAACCGTAGTAGAGTTTGGAGGTAAGGTAGTAAAGAACAGTACTGGATATGCAATGAAGGATTTGATGGTAGGCTCAGAGGGAACTCTAGGAATTATAACAAAGGCAATATTAAAGCTACTTCCGCTTCCCAAAAAAGCAATCAGTCTTCTGGTACCTTTCCCAAGCCTTGAGAAAGCCATCCGTACGGTACCCATGATAATCAAATCGAAATCGGCACCGACTGCTATTGAGTTCATGCAGAGAGAAGTAATTATAGATGCGGAGAAATATCTTGGAAAGAAGTTTCCGGATAATAGCGCAGATGCCTATCTGTTGTTAAAATTTGATGGTAATTCCACAGAGGAAGTGGAAAGAGCCTATGAAAGTGCGGCACAAATATGTCTGGAGCAGGGAGCAATTGATATCCTGATCTCTGATACCAGTGAAAGAGAGGAATCCATCTGGAAGGCAAGAGGAGCATTCCTGGAAGCAATCAAAGGCTCCACAACCTACATGGATGAGGTTGACGTCGTGGTTCCGAGAAGCTGTGTCAATGATATGGTGGAGTATATCCACGGCCTTTATAAAGAGGTTAATATCCGAATCAAAAGCTTTGGTCATGCCGGAGACGGTAACCTTCATGCCTATGTTCTGAAGGATGAACTGAGTGAAGAGGAATGGGAGAAGAGAATGAAAGAGGCCATGGATAAGATTTATGGTAAGGCCAGAGAATTAAAGGGGCAGGTGTCCGGAGAACATGGTATTGGCTTTGCAAAGAAGTCTTATCTGTTCGAATCCATGGATCCGGCTACTGTAGAAATTATGCGCGGAATTAAACTTGCCTTTGATCCTAAGAATATCTTAAATCCTCGTAAGGTTTGTCAGATGTAATTACGTTAATAAAAAAGCCGTCCGGTTCATTTAAACTGCTTCCCGTCAAGTAGACAATAAAAAATATAAATCTTTTCTGCCAGTAGGTCTGAACCTGCTGGCAGTTTTTTTATTTCATAGGAAATTGCGTCCTATGAAATAAAAAGCACTCCGTGCAGGATGCGCACCTCGCGGTAAGGAAGTATGTTACTACGTAACCC
>JAEWMT010000016.1 GCA_023393095.1 Bacillota bacterium | reverse complement strand
AATCTTAACAGTAATTTTTCTTTTTCAATGTTGAACTCGTTATTTAAAGTAAGATACAATCTTAGTGTTCCGGTAAGAATCCATCCATTTCCCACTCCCCAGGGCAGAGGTCTGGAATAGGTTTGTTTTTCTTCATTCCACATATGATAATACAAACCCGTTTCTTTGTTATATAAACGCCTACAAATTCCGTTTAACTGATCCAATGCCTCACGGGGATGTCCCGTCAGTGCAAGAGAATAAGGAAGAAACGCCGACGAATCCGCCCAGATTTCTGAATTATAAATCATATGATATAACGTTCCATCATCTGCTCTTAGAGCCTTATTCAAAAGGAATTCTATATTTTTCTCTGCAGCGTCTAAGAAAGTCTTGTTCTTCTCCTTTTTTGCGATTACATAGGTAGCCGGAATACAAAAGGAAGAATCCGTAATCGCCGGCGTGTTTTCTATATTACAAAGTCTTCCATCTTCACTTTGACGTAATACCATATCATATACAACTAACTTTAATTTATCTTCTTCCCCTAGCTCCATAAGCGTCTGTGCTACAATCCCCTGTTCCCAGCATTGTCTTGTCATGCAAAGCATCGAATTTAAAACCTTTTCACGATATACTCCCATAATGATCTCTTTTCTGTAATTTGATATAGATTGTTTTGCTATACAAGTTATTAGATAACATCTTTTATTCAAATGTCATTTGTTAGATTTAAGTTATTTTAAGAAGCTGCTTCCATCTCCTTAATCCTGCCATAAAGTATATCATTAACCGGAGTAGGTATCTTATATTGCTTACCAAGTCGGATTATGGTACCTGCAAATAATTCAACCTCGGTAGGTCGATGAGCTTCTATATCCTGACACATGGAAGGTTTGCCTTCCGGATTCAGGCTGTTAATAATTATTATCCAGGTATCGATATCTGCTTTGGTTAAACTAATATTCATAGCCTTGGCTACAGCTATCACTTCTTTCATAGCCTTTAGCATAACCTCTCTTGGTTCTCCATCTCTTTGCAGTCCTCCGTAATTCGTATGATAAACAGCTGCGGCCTGATTTACACCAACATTACACAACAACTTATTCCAAAGCTGCCTTTGCATATCGGTCGGCATATTATATGGGAGTCCAATCTGGTCAAAAAACGAGGTTACGGTTTCTAAATTATCAGAAGCTTTCCCATCCCAAGTTCCGATACTAACATTTCCAAGATTGTGATAAATCATCTGATTTCCTTCTTTCACAGCATCCATTCCCTGTACTGTACAAAGAAGGACTCTGTCCTTACCAAAAGCCTCAGCCAGATATTCTTCACTGTTAATACCATTTAACGCAGAAATTATGATTGTATTCTGTCCCACCTGATGTGCAGCAGCTTTCATTGCTTCCTCGAGCTGGCCGAATTTCACCGTAAAAATCAGTAGATCAGCTGAATCTTCCTCTTCACTATTTATATAGTTAAAATCACAATATTTACCATTACAGTAAATACCCTGTTCTCTATATTTTTGTATACGTTTCGAATCCGCAACAATTCTTAAAGCTCCCTCCGATACTTTTTCGGCAATGAAATTACCATACATAATACCGAGCGCTCCAAGCCCGATGATGGACACCTTTTTTATTGTCATCCCTACAACCTCCCTCTTGAGATATTCATCCAAGTTTTATTTATTGTAACACTTTTTGGATTTAAAGCAAACGATCTTCATCATCTGAATATATATACACGCATATTCATTAATCTAATTAATTCCTGACTTTTGACACCCTAATCTTCTTATGTTATATCAAGCCAATTTTTGAAGTTTCATTTATCAATAGATAGTTAAATTTACAGGAGCTACTAACTATGCATGTGATAAAACAGGAAATCTTAATCTCTGTTTTTCCATAATGGTTAGGTTTTCTCCCATTATAAATAGAGTTAAGTCTTCTTCCTTGTACTCTTTAACTTCATACCCCTCTGTATTCAAAGGGATAAATCCCAACACGACTTCCTTTATTTCATTTCCAAAGGAAGCGATCACTGTATCCAAGTTCACCTGATGCTTTGATATAACCTGATTTAGATATAAAACACCATCCGTTATATAAGCTGCCACGAAAGTATCCTCTTTTTCACAGTAATAAATCTGATCACTCATAGCACCGGTTAACCAGAAAGCATAAAGGCCATAATTATCCATATGCAATTGATTATTCACTGCCATATGACGTAATGTCGTAAGAACCAGTTCCTTGGATTTTGAATGCTTCATATCTACCTTCTTAACAAAATCTACGGCATTGCTAACACTAACTTTTTTACTGTATTTATATTCCCTTTCTTTTGTAAATCCGAATTTAGGATAAAAGTTTACTGCACTTTCATTTGCAAACAGGTAAATACCGTCTACCCTGTTTTTATATTCTTCCAATACTTCTTCCATAAGGTATCTTCCAAGGCCCTGTTTCCGATACATTTCGTCTGTCATAACCGTACCCAACTGGATATATTTCTTTTTCTCTCCGTCCATGATAAAATCCATGATATTAATAGATACATTGGATACCACTTTGTCCCGATCCACTAAACTATAAGGTATGTATTGATCCTGCCAGTACCCATTCTCATACCAATCAACAAAGCTAAATTCAAAGATCTTCTGTGTTAATTCAATGAAGCTTTTTCTAGCTTCCTCATTTTGCTTAACATTTTTAATTAATCGATATTTCATGATGTTCTCCTTATTTAACTTGATTCTTGCCTCAATGTATATTGTTATTATTATCTATGTTGAATTATATCGCCACACAAATCAAATCTAATTACTACATATGAAGTTATTTTATTATAAATTGTAAACAATATTTAAGAAAGCTAAAATATTTTTATATAAATATAGAATCCAACTGAGTACTTATATATTTATTATTTTATATTTGCTAATAACTAAAGGATTATAATCATATCAATTAAAACAGCTTCAAGTGTGGCATTAACGGTAATCCTTCTCCGATCATCCCCACTTAAAGCTGTTCTTCCTATTTACATAGTTCATTCATTTTTTAATGTTTTCATATATTCCTCAGCCTTTTGATCACATTCTTTTTGCTGTTGCTTTATATATTTCTGTGTATCCAAGGCTTTATCAACAATTGAGGCAGGGAACTTATTCTTTATGGAAGGTACATAATAAGAACCGTCCTTTGGCTTCCAGTATTCTTTTAGTTTGTATTCCCCGTCTTTTTCAATTTGGAAAGTAATTGCTATGGGCATATGGCTTCCTGAAATATCCTTGAATTTTCCGTCTTCAAAACCATATTCCTGATAAAGAACCATGGCATAGACAGTTATTGAAGCTTTATCTTCTTCTGTATCTAGGACAACATGGGATTCTGTTTGAAACTCGCCTCTCAGAGAGTATTTCATATTCTCATCCACTATAGCATTTGTGATACTTTCGTCCAGACGTAAGGAAGAGATATATTCCTTTATCATACGTTTTAATTCCTTCATACTGTCGGTACTGGATGACCTTGGGTACAGTTTATCAAAAACTTTTTCCATCTCATCTCTGTAAAAGGTCACATCAAGACTGCTCTCTTCCAATATCTTAAAATGACAGATCCCCATATTCTGAATCGTTGAAAATAAAAGTATTGCATTTGATACCTCTGTTTCAAATGTTTTCCTACTTGTACTGCCTTTTAGGGAAAAGTATACGGTCAGCTCATATGGTTCATTCGTAGTTTGCAGCTCAATATGATTATATGCAAGCCCATCCGGAACAGGAAGTGCTCGAAGCAGTGCTAGATCCTTACTAAAATTTCCTATATAAGGATTTCTATTGTTAACCAGAAGTTCGCCTCTAGTTTTATCTGCTGAATTAGAATTATTTGAGATAGAATTTATCTTAGTTGAATTCGACTTTTCTGATTTTCTATCTGCAAATGTATTCGACGTTAGAAGGGTAATGGCTGCAGCTCCAAGTATAATTACTCCAATTGTACCAATCCATACGGCAGGTTTCTTAAATTTTAAAACATTTTTTATTCTGTTTTTCGTATTACTTTCTCCAAAGGCAATTGGTAAAAAAAGACCATTTTGCTTCATTGATACGTTTAAAAGAGCATTCGAATATTGTATTCTGATATCTTCCCCGGTTTTTCTTAGGACAGCTTCATCACAGGATAATTCCATATCTTTAATCATCATATGAATACTTAGACAAGCCAAAGGATTGAACCAGTGCAATAGAACCGCTAGGAAACATATCGGTTTCACAAGATAATCCTTTCTTTTGATATGCATCAGTTCATGAGCCAGAACGTATTTTAACTCTTCTTTCTCTAAACCTATTGGAATATAGATCTTCGGTCGAATAATCCCTAACAGAAACGGAATCTGGAACCGATCAGTTTCATAGACAGGACAACTATTGTTCACCATTAAAGTTGCTGTTTTAAGCTTTTGCTTTAGTCTTATATAGCTTGCAACAAACCATATGAGAAGAGCTAGAATTCCGGCTAGCCAAAGGATATATAAAACTGTTATCAGAATATCCGCGGTACTATGCTCCGTAGGAGCATATAATTTACCATAATCATTTATTCTGTACGTTACGGCATGATCAAATCTTTTGAATCCTGTATTTAAGGATAGATGCCAGTAAGCAGAAGTGGAATAGCTAAGCGTTTTATTCTTAACTGGGATCAGGCTGAGAGCCGACTTAATTGTTACCGGACACAGAAAACGTATAAATACGAATATCCATAATACATAGGAATATATCTTCGGTGCTGACTTTAATATTGCTCTTAATACTAAAACTGCCAGAACGACAAAGCTTGCAGAAAGGCTCATATTAAACAGTTCTATCATTAGCTGTTTCATATTATCCATTCCTATTCCCTCCTGCTTGCTTCATCAATCATTTTTTTCAAATCCTCGGATTCTTTTTTCGTAAGCTTCTTATCTTTTAAAAAGGTAGCAACAAAAGCCGGAAGGGAATTGTCAAAGCTTTTGGAAAGTAAGGCTTCACTTTCCTGTTTTCTTATTTCCTCTCTTTTTACCAATGCAGTTACCAGGGCATCTTCATTCCGTAAGATACCTTTTTCACATAATTTACGGAGTACCGTATAGGAAGTAGCTTTCTTCCAACCAAGCTTCTCCTTCGCAAGCTTTGTAAGAGTTGTAGAATTAATTGGTTCATTCTCCCACACCAGCTCTGCAAATTTATATTCTCCGTCCGCTATTTTTTGAATTTCCATCATGCCTCCATATGATTTTATAATTTATATATGTTAATTGTTTCTAGCATTTTATCATAACTATTTATTACATTTAAAAGGTTTATTATTATAAACCTAGTTTATAATAATAAACCTTTATTGTCAAGATAATTCGTATATGTTTTTCCATATAACTCCAAAGCTCTATTTACTAGATGATCATATTACGTCACGCAATTGAGCCTTTCATAATTGAAAAAGAAGGAAAGTACATAATAATAAAGTGCGAATCCCAATCGGGATCGCACTTTATCCAGCACTTATTATTTAAAATATTAATAATTATCCTCTGTAATAATTAATCAGGCAGCCTTTCAAGATGATTTTTCTTTCATCATCGGTTAACTCACCAAGGGTTAAGGTAAATTCCTTCATATCCTTATTAACGACATAAGCTTTAATCTCGGAGATTTTCCCGGAAACAGCTTTCTTTATATCTTTAACAAAGATATAATCACCGTTTGCAAAAGGTAGTTCCTCTTTGAAAATGAACGGAAGCATACCCCAGTTAATCAGATTGGAGCGGTAACGCTTTGTTGCATATTCATTTGCGATATTTGCAAAACCGCCAAGTACCTTCTGGCAGCTAGCTGCCTGCTCTCTTGCGGAGCCGTCACCCGGTTTTACAGCAAAGATAGTACTACCGATCTGAGTTATCTTAGGATCTATGGTAAATTTGGTTGCTATCTTCTCATAAACATCTTTTAATTCAGCATTTGCAGCTACGATATCCTCTCCAGCAATTCTTGCCTTTTCTGCCTTTTGTACGTCCTTAGCACGTCCAACATAAGCTGGATCCTTACGGGACAGGGTAAATTCAGCAAGTCCCAAAGGATTGGAACGGTATGAGGAGGTTTCACCGGAAGGAATTAATTCATCGGTTGTTGTAACCGGATCATGAATCTCAGATACTACCTTCAGAATCATGTCATCGGTCAACGCTGTCATTGCAGGCCAGTCAACAATACCTGGGCCAAATTTAATCTCTACGCTCGGATCTGCTTTACCAATACCGTTATATACGCGGTTATCATAGATGGAACCGTCAAAGAAATATTTTGGCTTCTTAAAGTTAATATCAATATCCTCTGCGGAGGTCAAATATCCTTTATTTGCCGCAGTTGCAGCAATGGATCTTGCATCCATTAATGCTACAGAAGCAATCTGCCCGTTCGTTATCTTGGAACCTTCTCTGTTCGGGAAGTTTCTTGTGGTATGACGGATACTAAAGCCATTATTAGCAGGTACATCTCCGGCACCAAAACAAGGTCCGCAGAATGCAGTACGAATTGTTGCACCGGTTGCCATTAATTTAGCCACGGAACCATTCTTAACGAGTTCCATGAATACCGGTTGGCTGGCAGGATATACACTTAAGGAGAACTCATCGGAGCCGATGAACTTGCCATCTAGGATATCAGCCGCATCACAGATATTCTCGAAACCACCGCCGGCACAACCTGCGATGTTTCCCTGATCAACGTATAATCTGCCGTTTCTCACTTTATCCTTTAAGGAATATTTTACTTTATTATTGTCAAGACTTATAAGTGCCTTCTTTTCTACTTCATCCAAGATATCATAAAGATTAGCATTTAATTCGTCAATGGTATATACATTACTTGGATGGAAGGGCATTGCAATCATTGGTTTGATCTGAGATAAATCAACATATACCATACCATCATAATATGCAGTCTTACCCGGTTTTAATTCTTTGTAGTTGGATGCTCTGTGATGAATCTCATAGAAATCCTTTACAGAATCATCAGTCGTCCAGATAGAGGATAAACAGGTGGTTTCCGTTGTCATAACATCCACACCGATTCTAAAATCAACGCTTAAGTTCTTAATTCCATCACCTACAAATTCCATTACCTTATTATTAACATAACCGTTAGCAAATACAGCACCTATGATAGCAAGAGCAACGTCCTGAGGACCAACACCCTTTCTTGGTGTACCGGTTAAATAGATTGCTACTACTTCCGGCATATTGATGTCATAGGTTTTATCAAGAAGCTGTTTTACAATCTCCGGTCCACCCTCTCCAATAGCCATGGTACCTAATGCACCATAACGCGTATGGCTGTCAGAACCAAGAATCATTGCTCCGCATTCAGCAAGCATTTCACGTGCATACTGATGGATAACAGCCTGATGAGGAGGTACATAAACTCCACCATATTTCTTTGCACAAGAAAGACCAAACATATGATCATCCTCATTAATCGTTCCGCCTACCGCACATAAGCTGTTATGGCAGTTCGTCAGTACATAAGGAACCGGGAATTTCTCAAGTCCGCTGGCTCTTGCTGTCTGAATAATGCCGACAAAGGTTATATCATGAGAGGTTAATTTATCAAATTTAACCTTTAATTTCTTATCATTGCCAGAAGTGTTATGGCTGTTTAGTATATGATAAGCCATTGTATTCTTCTTAGCGCTTTCCTTACTTACTTCTTCTGCTCCGGTTTTTGCTTTCACTGCTGCAACAGCTTCATTGCTGTCTTCAATAATTTCGCTACCATTTAACAGGTAGATACCCTTATCAAATAATTTTATCATTTTGCACTCCTTCACACCGCCTGATAGCGGCAAATATATATTTAATTATATACAGCTCCTTCTTTAAAATCAACGGTATACTCATCATCACACGAAATCTTACCCGATGGGATCAATCCCTTCTTTGCCTTTACCGTCATCTTTAATTTATTCGGATCTTTGGTTTTACTGAATACGATTTTAATATCACCGGTAAATCTGGTATTAAAAAGTCCTGCATCAACAGATAACTCATCATGATCTTTAAATTTTAAACTAATATTATAATTTGCGTTATATCCAATGAATTCCAACGGATCTACTTTCATGCTAAAGGTTTTATTAGCATCAATGCTATCCGTTTTAACAGGCTGTGTTAAATCAGTTTCCGCTGATACATATTTTGCTGAAACGTATTCTAGCTTCATATCCGTGTCGTTTTTTATAATTAATCTTCCTTCGTCTTTTAAATCAAGTAACATAACTACCGCGATTAAGATTACTAATACGGCTGCTGCTATACTAAAACCAATGATTTTTTCCTTTGAATCAAAGAAATTCTTCCTTGGTGCTCTTTTTTCCTTTTTCACTTTTCTAACTCTCATGTTAATGTACCTCCATCAATTATCTTTCCGTTTTCTCGGACATTCTATATCATAATAGTTATGTAAGAAATAATCAAGTCCTAAATTTGCCTTTTCCAGTAATGCCATACGCATTCACGGGTGTAAAAATATCAGCCTTGTAATTAGTCCAAGAGCTTAATTTATTAAATAGGTTATTCAATATCCACTGAAATAAATTCAGGATTTTCACTTGGGAAATCTTCCGGAAAAGCATCGCTCACCAGATTCTTCGAAACGATTCCAAATAAAAACTCTGTCATGGACATTGGATATTCATGGTATTCCGATGACCTACTCTCATATACTATAATAGTCCACGTTTCTGGTTCTTCATTGGTCAACCAATATAACTCATCACCATTATCCGTATATCCCCAAGGTAGTATACCGCCCTTTTCCGGAAATACATTATGCGTAAAGTCTTGTGGGAATTTTTGTTTTGATTCTAAATATGCATCTCTAATAATCTTGGAACGTCCTAAAAAATTAACGTTCTCATCACTTACAAACGGGGTCAAAATCCAAACAAAATTATCAATACCACCTGTTCCATAAGTGCTAATAAAAGTTTTATAATCCTTTGATAACGATGTGCCTAAAACCTTTTCTAATTCAGACCACCCCTTGCTGTTACCAGTTTTTGATGGATTAGTTGGAGGTGGCAATATACTTTTCAAACTTTGTGGAATAATCCCCAGATATTTATAATCCCAAATTATATGCCTATTAGATAAAGTAGATGTAGATAAATCTTCATATCCATATTCAATTTTAAACTCTCCTTCATTATCTAATATTAAAGTTAGACTTGTCCAAACCTCTTGATTGTTACTCCTAAACTCTTGTAATAATTCTTCTAAATAGTCTAATAATTCATCTAAAAAATCATCATAGTCCTCATCAGAAATACTATATAATTGTGGAATATCATGGCTATAAATCGACTTATTACTACCTTGGGGAAAATAATTAAAGTATACTGTCTGAAAATCTTCATCAATTTCAGCATACAAATAAATTTTGTCCCAACGTTCTGGTATCATATCAGTTACCTTCTTTGAAATCTTATCATATATTTCTTCCATTACCTTTGTATTCATTCTATCCCCTCTTGGCCTGTTTTTCCATCTCACTCGTTTTGCTCTCCGAGTCCGTTAATAAAATCATTAAAGTTTTTTGCAACCAAGCTCATATACTTGTACGAAGGAATATAATTATCTTCATCAAAATCTTCCATATCTACACTCCAGTAATAAATTGATCCTATATCATTCCCCATAATAGAAATACATATTTTATTTCCTATCGGGTCATTGCCAATTGCTAAGAAATCTGAGTGAATTAATCTTTCCATATTAAATTCCTTATATACACTAATTAAGTTAGATTCCTCGCATCTAGATATCGGAAACAAAAACATTACTGATGATGTATGCTTGCCATCTACCGTTTCAAATCTTCTAATGCTTGGTTTACCGCCATTATTTTCTAATAAGAATCTTTTATAATCTTGTGGCAAACTTATGTTATACTTTGACTCAAATTCCTCTATTTCTGTTATATTAGTTGGCTCGAAACTGTATTCAAAACTTATACCCATAAAAATCCTCCTCCATTAACATAATATTCTAGTCATCAACTAAGTAGAGACGTTCCAACCGCTCTGTAAACGTTTCGCAAATATAACAAATTGGATACAAGGTGGTCATTAATGGCACCTATGGCTTTTATCGGGATAAAAAGAAAAAGTCTTAACAGAGAATGTATCATCTATAAGTCCAATGCTTTTCTTTACCTTAATTTTGCACTAATAAAGTATATCCTTTAAGTTATTTAATGTGACCTTATCAATTAAACAAGACTTGTTATTAATTATCATCACGGTACCTCATAATATCAATATAAAATACATCAAATTGTTCATTCTTAACATCAAAAATATTTCTTCCATCTAAATGTTTCATAAAATCAAAATCGTATATAGCAATTACTGTATTTACCTTCCTTTGTACTGCCTTTTTCTTTGGAAATCGAGCCAACATTTCCTTTTCAATTCTATCTCCATAAGGAAGTCCAGAAAACAACTCTTCTATCATTTTTGATGCTTTTTCAAAATGCAATATAGCTATTTCTTTCTCAACATTTCCCTTTAGCTTAAATGCATCCATGAATTGTAATGGTTTTCGCTCACCATTTATCTCCCCTATTTTCATAAACTCCTCTACCTGCTCTTTTGACTTAAAATTTCCAGCCAATATAGTTACCCTGTTTTTTCGATTTGCACTTAAATCTTCCATTATATTCTCCCTTCTTAAATTTTTATTCCATAGAAATACTTACATCCTCTTTCTAAATTTAAACTAGCTACCTTCTCAACTTTTTCGATTTTGCTAGTTTCATGATTCCAGAATACTACAGGTATATCTTTCTCGTCATAAGATAAACATAGGTAATTTCCAAACGGATCTTCGCAAAATGGAAATAATTCACTTTGCAGTTCATTACTCCCAAAAATTTCTAATGTACTAAAAACATTCGTATCTTCTTCCTCATTAAATGAAATTAAATTACAAAATACACGTTCTACGCCTGTAACTGTTCGAAATTTTCTTTTACTTGGGCTTGCTTCATAAACTCAATTAGCATGCAGATGAAACCAGAGTTCAGGTTATGAATGAAGCCGATCACAAGAATATAACCAATTCTTACATGTGGCTTTTTGGTCATGGTTTGATGCGCATTCATCGAAATGCCTTCCGAAATCCAAACTGAGTGATGCGTTTAAATATGCAATTGACCAGAAGGAAGGATTGATGAACTACCTTCAGGATGGCAACTGCTCCATCTGCAACAACCTGGCTGAAAACAGTATACGGCCATTCACTGTAGGTCGCCGAAATTGGCTGTTCTCTGGGAGCCCTAAAGGAACTGAGGCAAGTGCTGTTGTTTACAGTATTATTGAAACAGCAATATCCAACGGAATAAATCCATATGAATACTTAAGATACATATTTAAATATTTGCCCGGTGTTAACTTTGGGCAACACCCGGAATTTCTGGAGGATTTCCTTCCATGGGATCCAGATGTTCAGGCATTCTGTAAAAAGGCTGGAAATTAGATTATAACTCTGATTTCTTGCTTTTTCTATGCACCGAGTTATTTGACGCTTACAAATTACCACATTTGCTAAGGGATTATAAGGTGGTCATTACTAACACCTGTGGATTTTAATGGAACAAAAAGAAAAAGTCTTAACAGAGATATAGAACCATTAAGACCTCCGCCTACCATAGACAATTAATTATTATTTTCTGACTTAATTTGTTCAAACCACTCCATAGCAATATGGTCGGCCGTTTTAACTGGATCGTTAGAGTAAACTAAATCATACTTATATTCTGATTTTAAACTATTTTTTTGTATATCATAAATGAATTTAAATTCTGTTGGCATATCTTTACCATATTCCTCACACAATTTTTTTGTCTTTTCGATATCTTCATTAATAATATCTAATACTGCAAATTGACGTTCAGTCGATACGTCATACCTGCCTTCTTCTATACCAATAGCATCGTTCAACTTGTGACTTTCAACATATGTATTATATATTTTGTAAAAGAAGCTACTAGAAATCAAGCCATCTTCACATGAAGCATATATATATACTTTGTCGGCTCTATTTTCAACATACTCTAAACATATTGATACCATATCTGCTTGGATTTCACTAAAATATTCCTCAAAATCTTTCATACTTTTCTTCTCTCCTTTAATTTGTTATAGGTACAGAAGAGGCTTTTTGGTCTATAATGTACCTTACAATAAATTTTGATGGTCGCAAATAATCTCCATTTTCTGCTTTATCATATTTACCTACATTAGCAGCTTGGAATTCATTCCAAGTCAAAGAACCACCCTTACTTACTCCCGTTTTTTCGTATTGTAACCCATATGCTATTTTTGTAATTTTGCTTTGTTACTACGTATTAATGACACCTATTTATATCAATTTTCGCACTTTTTTAAATATTCCTCTAAAAATTCCTTATCATCTTCATCCTCTGGAGTCAAACCAAGATACTTATATTTCCATATTATAAGTCTTTCATGATCATCTGCCTCAGTTAAATCCTCATAATCAAAGTCAATCTTAAATTTACTTGTACGTTCCAGTATCATTGTCATACTTGTCCATACTGGTTCATCATTCCTTTTAAATACTTCCCAAAGTTCTTGGAGAGAATTTAAAAACTCTTCTCTCTGCTCTCTATATTTCTCCTTAGTTACACCAAATAGTTTTGGAATATAGTAGCTATAAATTGGCTGATTTCCATCCTCATTAAGATAATAGAAAAAGCCTTTTTGAACATCTTCTAATATCTCACCATAGATAAATACTTCCGTCCATTCTTCTGGAATCATTTGCACAATCTTTTTAGCAATTTTACTGTAAATTCTCTCCATTTCTCCTGTGTTCATCTAACTACCTCCATCGCTCAAAGGGAATTAATTCCATTACTCCTTCTCGGTCAGAATAATGATACGTACATTATATACCTTAGTATTAATCATTGTATATTGTAGAACTTGATAAATATCTACTTGCTTCTTCCTTTAAAATAAATGGTATGCTTTGATACTCGTATCATCTTTGTCTCCTTTACTTAAGTTGCAAATTTCAGCTTATCAATTACTTCTACTTTACCTCTTTCATAGTCAAGTCATTTTTGCCTCTTCCAGTAAAATGCTATCCGTATAAATGATAAAAAAATCAGCCTGATAAAACAGTATACGAACCATTATGAAACCATCCCATATGATATTTAAATTTATCATAACTGGCGGTATCAAGTTCTGGATACTGTTATTATCAAGCTTATCATATAAATTATATATCTGCTTAGTCTATCATTATGATTGACATATAAACCTAGTTCAGTTCATAAGACTGATCTCTTTTGTAAATGAAGATAAGCAAATATAATTCACCGAATTAATCAATAAATTACGTATAACACACGAAACATATCTGCCTTCTTATTTTTTTCTTTCAGAAGCTGTTCTTCATTAGAATTACGTAGGATTTTTTAATATTGATGGCTCCAGAATTCTAACAGCTTTATAAAACAAAACTTTAAATTAATCCTACCAATATCCTGTGTTGTATAGATTGGAACTTTTGCATAGAGTAAATCATTAATATAATAATTTGCATTTCCGACAACAGTGTTCGCCTTTACCGGTGATTGTATCACCTTTGGAATATCATATTCAATCTTAACTTTTTCGTCATCCCGCATTAGCAAGGATAGATTTCCCTTCATATCCAGTTGTTCATATCTTTGTTTTCCATTATTTACAAATACCGGATCCAATTTTACCTGCTCAAAAATCTGCTTTTCTTTATAATTATTGATGCCATAAGTCATCAATTCTTTCGTATCAGACCATTTTAGACTTTTTCTGGGAGGCCAGCCACAGCCAAGTACTACTGATATTAGGGTTCTATCGGTTCTCTTAATTGCTCCGACAAAACAATAACCTGCACCATTGGTAAATCCGGTCTTTATTCCGATTGCCCCATCCATCATATAAAGGAATCGATTTTTATTGGATACGCGAAAACTTTTGCCCTTTTTTATTTCCTTGAATTCATGGGAAGAGGTATTTGTAATTTCAATAAACTTCTTATTATTGATGGCATAGCTGGCAATTACTGCAAGATCTCTTGCTGTTGTATAATGTCCCTGTGCATCCAGTCCGTTCGGAGTAACAAAATTCGTATGCTCACACCCCAGCTCTCTTGCCTTGTCATTCATCATAGTAGCAAAGCCTTCAACCGAGCCTCCGACATGCTCTGCTATTGCAACAGCTGTATCATTATGGCTTTCTAACATGAGCGAATATAATAAATCTCCAAGATAAAACTGCTCTCCGGGCTTGATATTTAATTGTACATCCGGCATTTTTGCCGCATAGGAGGATACCGTTACTACTTCATCCGGATTGGCATTTTCAAGAGCTACAATACAGGTCATAATTTTAGTAGTACTGGCCATAGGCATTTCTTCATATCCGTTTTTTTCATAAAGAACCCGATTATTAGAAGCATCCAATAATAATGACGACAGCGCATGAAGAGTTGGCTTCTTTAAGGAGGAGGACTGCTCCTTAACCTCTTTCGTAGAATCTTCACCAATGACTTTCTCTTCGCTAATCATATTTTTCGTTTCGTCCTTGTAATCATTTGCGCGCTCATTTTCCTGTCTTAATTCCCTAGAAAAATCCTCTTTCATCAGTCCTGAAGAATTCAGAAATTCACTATATCCCTCTTTTAGATTATTATATTGGATTATTGCAAATAGTATTAACAAAGCAATACATGGCAGTATTTGATACAGTTTTTTCTTCACACATCTCATCCTATTTATTTCTTTATTTTAAATTTATTGTAAAAGCTTAAGATTATTCATACTTTATCATTTACAAAAAGTAATAAATTCAAACATTTAAATAATGAGTCTATTCTATAACCGGATAAAAAAATCGGGATGACTTTCATTGATGTTATTCAAAAAATGCAAGCGAAGTTATCGATGTATTTGGGCTATGAATACTAACTTATAAAAATAATTTTAGAATTGATATCGATATTGAAAGAACATAATATTTCTACATAATAAAGCTCATTATCTGCAATAATTGTGAAGGTATATTATTCCTTAAATTAACTTTACTAGACTATCCTTAAGTTGTATAATTAGTTAACTCAATTTCATGAAGGAGTAAGTTAAGATGCCGAATGATAATAATACAGAAGATGAAAAGTTGAAAGTACAAAAATCGAAATTCAATTATAATAAATTAATAAGAATAATCTGTGCTTTAGGATTTGTAATATTTTCCGCATTATTTATAGATGATGTTTTCATACAGCCTTTACGTATGAATAAGGTTGTAGATATGACTAGGGATTTATATCTTCCCAGTGTCACTCCTACTTCAGTAGGCACCAATGCTCCACAGGTCACAGCTGCGCCCAATCTAACCTCTGTTCCGAACGTTGATTCCAATCGGGATGAATACGGTATACTTCTTAAATTCAGTGACTTATTGCAGAAAAATGAAGATACCAAGGGATGGATTACATTTCCTGATACCAATATTGATTATGTCGTAATGCAAAACAGTGAGGATCGAGATTTTTATCTGACACATGATTTTATGAAAGAAAAACAAAAGGCTGGCTGTTTATTTCTAGATGCAAACAGCTCCGTAGAAGAGAACACTAAAAATTTGTTGATTTTTGGCCATAATATGAAATCCACCAATAATATGTTTCATGCCCTGGAACATATGAAAAAATTAGAATATTTAAAAACACATACTGTATTTTCTTTTGATACCTTATATCAGATCGGACAGTGGAAAATATTCTCCATTTTTATAACTCCTGGATCCGATGAGAAAGAACCTTTTTTTGATTTTACAAGATCACGATTTGATAATGACTCAGATTACTTAAATTTTATATATCAGCTGAGAAACCGCTCCATCTTTAACTTTAACTCCGTTGATATTAACGAAAACGACCAGATTGTAACACTCTGTACCTGTACTTATGAAATTAATGATTACAGGCTGGTTATATGTGCGCGTAAAGTTAGGGAAGGGGAATCTCCGACTGTAGTTGCAAAATCAATCAAGAAAAATTCCCATCCCTTATATCCCGAGTTATATTATAAGATTTACGGTGGAAAAGCCCCTAAATTACCGAATACTTTTGAGGAAGCAAATAGAAAGGGACTGATCCATTGGTATAAACGGGATAATACAAGTAAATAAATAAAAACTTCACAGCTAACCTCCCAGAAGGGAGGTAGCGCCGATGAATTATGTTACATATAGTGATTTATATTATTTTATATTGGTAATTATTTCACTGCTTATCAATTTTAATAAGCATAAAAAATAACTGCCCCTTGTCTTAGCCTGACATCTAGGGCAGTTATTAAACGGTTTTAGGAGGCTAACCCCGACTATGTTATGGTCAATTATTTTACTTCAGAAACTATCTCCACTCCATTTATCATCATATTGTATAATGCCATTACATTCATCAGCTCATTATTATGAACTCCCAAATCATAGGTATCAACAGCATTAACCGGTACAATGATCCGCGCTTTCTTATTCTGCATATGAAACCAGGTCTTGAGTGTAATCGCAAACTGCTGAATACAGATG
>JAEWMT010000050.1 GCA_023393095.1 Bacillota bacterium | reverse complement strand
AATCATGTCATTGGTTTAAGTGAATTCCATTTATTTACATTCCGTCTATATTACTATGGTAACACCGTGATTGGAAAATTTCAACAATATTTTAGGTAAACGGTTTCCTCAATATAATGCTCTATTTTACTTATATTTAGGAATATTTATGTGAGCTTTAAATATAATGTTAGGTAAACGCTTAACTGTTTGTTTATCATTTTTGTAAAGAAAAACTCCTTCCTCCTCAAGGTTTTACCAGTATCCGCCTTATTCTTTTAGCAGGATGGGAATCCCTATGAACTGAAGACTCTTAGTAGATGTGGGATAAAAGAAAAAGATCTCAACAGAGAATATACCTCCGTTAAGACCTTGTTATTATATTCAAACTCATGACTCCAATAATAGATAGCACCAATTTCATTTTCTCTTAAACTATAGCAATATAGGTCACCTCCAGCTTCATCAGCCAATGGGACTAACCACATTGTACACTGTTACTTTTATTTGGCTCTTTTAAAAACCAATATCATCATTGAACCTAAGCCACCAGCACATTGAAAGTTAACAAGTTCCCAACCTTCATTACCACATTTTTCAAGAATGGCATTGCATTTTTCTTTTAGCGAACGTTTAGTATCAAAAATTGAATCAAATGTCTCTGTTTTGTATTCCCACATAGTATACCTCCCTTAATAATCTTTGTTCGAAATATAATACAAACACGAATTACTTTCTTAAATACATACTACAATAAATATATTTAGTTTTCTTTGTTTTCTTTATTTTTTATACACTAAATAAACATAAAACTATTGTAAATAATTATTGTGTTAGTGTTAATTTCTTAGGAGTACCTGAAACCTAAGCACTTAACGGAATTGCAGGACGATTCGATAATTTTCTGTGTTTGACAGGCATTGCTACTGCAACTGCTTTTGCCAAGAAGAGGTCAGCTTTTTCAAGTATAATTACATATATAGGAGGTACAATCATGCCTCCTTCAGCTTTTAATTTAAATTTTGAATTAATCCCCACCAAAATGGATCTTATTTATATTATAGCTATTCAATTCATAAATAAGTCCATCTACTCCTTCTATATTACTCTTATCAATGAAAATTTTGATCTGCTTTAACTCATCTATTAATTCAGCAATTTCATTAGAACCAAATGTTACATCAGTTCTATAGTAATCTCTGAGTTGTGTTAAATGCATATAACTAGACCAATTATTTGAATTTACAAAAATCGAATAATGAAGCCTCTCATTAAATTCCATACGCTTAATAACTTTATTATTTTGATCATAAAAAGTTATATCTAATCCCATTTCACTGCCCCTTTTTCAAGCTCCTATCTGTATTAAGATTGATTTAGTATACGTTTCATCTTTACATATATGTCTGGTTAACTGCTAATCATGAAGATTCCCTCACTTTTGAGTAAAAATCTGTAAATGTTAAAAAAGGTTCGCGATATATTCCTTTAGATTTTAACATAGTGATTAATATCTAACAACACTTCTCTTCTATTTTTCTATATCGGGATTATCATTTAAGCAGCCCTCTTTGTCCTTTATATTTTCTAAAATTTAAAAAGCTCTAATGATACTCCAAAATTTTCGCCACCTATTCGATGTGCATATAGTTTTTGAATATGGTCCATAACATAGCCTGCTTATATATATTCCATAAGTTATCTCTCTATTGAATATCCTATCAGAACGAGTTATAATTTGTAAAACAGATAATGATGATAATATTAATTCATCATACCGATATTAAATCCTAATAGGAGGCTCGCTTATGAATACAGAGACCTTAAATACCTTTGTTCAATTGGCAAGCTTAAAGAATTATACACAGACTGCTAATAAGCTTTATGTTGCTCAATCCACTGTTACGAACCGGATTTTCGAGCTTGAGGCTGAGCTTGGAAAACGGCTTTTCATTCGAAATAAGAAACAGCTGCAGCTCACCAGGGAAGGAGAACATTTTCTGGCCTATGCTCAGAGAATATTAGAATTAGAGAATCGCGCCGTGAACGAATTAGGAATGCTGGGTCAATTTGAACATTCCATCCGAATTGGAACGACGAATACGATCTATGATTGTTATCTTACAAGCAAAACCGTAGCTTTTGTCGATCATAACCCTGATATAAAGCTTAATATTACGATTGGCCATTCCCTTCCACTAATACAAATGCTTCTGGATAAGACGATCGATATTGCATTTACCTATGTCCCATATACAAAGCATGGAATTACGTGTTCTCCTTTTCAGACAGATGTATTACTCTTAGTCACAGGTAAATCCAATGATAGGTACAAAGCTGGTATCACACAGAGCCAACTAGCATCGATTCCCTATTACTACTGTGATTTCACCTTTCATGATCTTGGAAGCTATATTAAAGACCTGTTTCCACAGGGACATTCCTTTCCCTTAGAAATAGACCGCAGTGCCAATCTACTACCCTATCTGATTTCAGGAAAAGGTTACAGTTTTCTTCCGGAAAGCCTTGTAAGAGCTTCTCTTGATAATGGAAATCTAATTCATATACCTCTGGTTGATTTTACGATACCCGAGATATGTAGCTATGCGCTGATTGACGGGAAAGGAAATAACAATCAATGTATCAATAAATTTATTGAATTTAAGTTGTAATATTTACTGAAGCTCTAAAACTAGTTTGGGTGTCACAAATCATCAACAAGATAAATCCGACTTATGACACCCAAATCAATTTTTACTCCACCAACATTTTCCCGGCACAAAAAGCCCGCTTTATAAGATCTTTCTTCTTATTCTCATCGTGTCCGGCGTAAATTATTGTATCCATTACCTTTAAACCAATATCATTCATAAATGACGTATTAATATCAAAATATGAACGAAACGCCTCCGGATCATCATTATTTTGGGTATATACCACCACAACTTTCTTTTCATTAAATCTTGGATTTAATTTACTATCTACTAGAGCAAATAATCTGTCAAATAATACTTTCGTCTGAGCTGATGCCTGGTGTACATAGACCGGGGAGCCGAATACGACTGCATCTGCCTCATAAAGATCCTTGTATACTGCCTGCATGTCATCCTTAATGATACAGGTGTCACCCTCCTTCTTGCAATACATACAGCTCTGGCAAAACTTGATATCCATATTATGAATGGTATAGATTTTAGCAGAGGCTCCTGCTTGCTTAGCTCCTCTTACAATTTCTTCAACAAAATTTGCTGTTCTGCCATTTTCAAGTGGACTTCCTATGAATGCTACTAATTTTTTCATTTATAATCTTCCTCTCATCCATGATTGATGATTTGAGTGCCATAAAGGTAAAGTGTCATAAGTACCTGCGATCTCAAATCATGATTGATAAATATATTTGTATCTTATATAATATTGTGAAAAGAAGAAATTACAAGTACGCACAATTTTATTAGCTACTAATAAAAATAGAACTAATGGAAGAAAGGGGTATTACATTGGCAAGAATAACAAAGCATTCTCCTTCTATCAAGTCCTGTCCCGTCGCTACAGTGCAATCATTAATCTCCGGTAAATGGAAGATGATGATACTCTATTTGCTAAGTCAAAATACCAGAAGATTTAATGAGCTTCAAAGATTATTAAATAATGATATATCCCAGACTATCCTTACAAATCAGCTGAGAGAACTAGAAAATGACGGGCTTGTTCACAGGGAAGTATATAAAGAAATTCCTCCAAAGGTTGAGTATTCTTTAACGGAATTAGGCTGGTCTTTTATTCCTGTACTTAAAAACATGGGTGAATGGGGAACTTTTTACAAAAAGTCAATAGAAGATTATGATGTGAATAAAAATGAATAAAGAAGCATACCCAAATGGTATGCCCTTAGCTCTTTAAATAATTCTATATTAACAGGAATTTAAATTTCACTATTGTAGTTCCAATAACTCTGTTAAAATTCTCATGTTAGGCATGTTAAAGCCCATTTCCAATCCCATCTGGTACATTTCAGTAAAATTCTGTACCATTTCGTCAACGCTATCGAGGGCATGTGCGGTATATCTCTTCATCACTGGATTTTTGGTAAAGTTAAACTTAAACATTGGATAGAGCAGAAAAAGTGGTGTAGATATCATCTTAACCTCTGCGTACTTCTTTAAATCGACGCCACGTTTTGCACATAATTGATAACACTCCCGCATTGCCAGAAATGATATATTAACAAGCTTCTTATCCTTCAGCAACCAATCCATGTTACGATGCTTTACAAGGGCCGCCCCGAGAGGAGCCGTACCTGCATTATGTATCCACAACCAATGCAATGGGTCATTGGCGATTTCTGGAATTATCCCGCAGAGTTTAAACGCTTCCGTGACCTCACTCAACAACGAATGCTGTTCTTTATAAACTGCTCCAAGCATAATATCTTTCCCAATATTCGCCCAAAGTAAATTCTCACGAAATGTTCCACCACCTCCCGCATAACCCCAAATATACTGGTTCTTCTTAAGTATCCCGTCAATATCCTCAGTTGAATTCCAATCGAGTGTAAATAACAAATACTTGGTATCCGGTGCCTGTAAAATCAATGTCTTAAGAACATCTTTCAGTTGATAGGTTTTAACAGGTACAATGATTAAATCATAGCTATTATCAGCCTCCGTAACACAGCGGTAAGTGTAGCTACCGTAAGTATTTTGGTGTTTTTTATCCTTGCGCTCATCAATAATATCATAGGTTATTTCCTTTTTGTTAAATAAATCCAACTTCTCCCTACGAACAAAATGAGAAACCGTATGTTTTTCAGCTAAGGCACAACCATACAGAGTTCCTATGATACCCGTACCAATAATTAAAATATTCATAATAATATACCCCCTTTGTTTTAGTTATTCTTGCAAAAACTTAAAAATTTCCGGGTCAGCTTTCAGTACACGTACTAATAACTCGGTAAAAGCAGCAAGCTTGGTAGGCATTTCCCGAGAACTCCAACCAAATAAATCAGCATCAAAAAAGAAATTAGACAGGGTGAGAATCATCTGGGCAGATTCGAGCGGGTAAGCGGTGTCAAAAATTTTCTCCTGAACTCCTTGGGAGATTACCTGTGCGTATAAAGGAGCCAGTTCCTTTACTAGGGCGACCATAAGCTTCTGATGAAATATAGCATTCGATGGCGTATTGATGTCTTCAATACTTTTTTCATTTTCAGCAAACAGGCTGGAGCAGGAAATAATTAAGATTTTAAGGTTAATATCTGCCGTTTCGTCTTGCTTTATCTCCTGGATTATTTTTTCATAACAATTTTTTGCAAACATAATAACAGCTGCATCAGCACACTCTTCTTTCGTATGAAAATAATGATAAAAAGCTCCTTTAGAAATACCCAACTCTTTTATAATCAAGGAAAGAGTCATATTTTCATATCCATTCCGCAAAAGAATATTCCATATTTCTTTAATGAGTTCGTTTCGTCTCGAATCATAATTTGTTTTAAGCCTAGCCAAGAATTCTTACCTCCTTATTATTAAACCGTCCGTTGGTTTATTTATATCATGATATTTTTTATATGTCAATATCCAAAATGCAATTTTTATTAAAAAAGGTTTAGCTGCAAGGCTAAACCGTAGTAAAGGATATGAACAATTAAGTCAAGTTCTCTAATATTAGATTCAAATGTTATTCGATGTTCTTATTTAGATGATTTTCGAAATATACATTGACTTCCCATAATAAGGGTGTTAAAATGAATTTAGAAAATTTTCGAAATAAGAGGTGATGATGTGGGATTTCCCGACATATTCAAGGCTCTTTCCGATCCTGTACGCCGGGATATTTTGATATTACTGAAGGAAAACGGCAGGATGTCAGCCGGAGACATTGTATCAAAATTCAGCCTTACAAACGCTACTGTATCCTATCACTTATCTCAACTAAAGAAAGCCGATTTAATTTTTGAGACAAAAGTGAAACACTTTATTTATTATGAGCTTAATCTATCTATTTTTGATGATTTAATGCTCTGGCTATCTCAATTTAAGGAGGGAAGTGGTCATGAGAAATAAGATTAGACGTTCATTATGGATTGGCTCTCTAATCAGTCTTTTACCAATTGTTTTAGGACTGATCTATTATGACATGATACCCGAGACAATGGCTAATCATTATGATTCCAAGGGGAATCCAAACGGCTATGCTTCTAAGGAATTTGCAATATTTATACTGCCGGTATTAATCACTTTTTTGCATATCATTGTTAATATTTCCATGGCAAAAGAAGATTTAAAAGGTAATGCTGCAAAACCTCTGATCAAGATTGGAGAATGGGCAATTCCCGTTGCAACAATTATAACTTATCCATTCATGATTTTAAAATCTGTTGGGAAAGACTCACCTATTAATACTGTAACTATCATAATGGTTGGGCTTATCCTGATATTAAGTGGCAATTACTTCCCGAAGAATAGAATTAGCCCCCATGTGGGAATGAAATTCCCCTGGCTGTTGCATGATGAAGAAAGCTGGAGTAAAACTCATAAGTTATCCGGTTGTCTTTGGATTATTGCCGGGTTCTTCTTGATAGCGAGTTCCTTTTTTACAATACCATTTGCTTTGATTTTTGTTTTTATTATTTGTTTTACCGTTATTATACCAATTTTTTACTCACTTTTTTTACATAGAAAGCGAAATAATAATCAATTTTAATCATAGGGGGAATTCTGTTATGAAAAACAAAATAATGCTTCATACAATTATTAGTTCATTGATTTGCCTTTTAACGATGCTTATCTTTCTCATATTTTACACTAAGTTACCGAATATGATTCCTGTTCACTGGGACACACATGGAAATGTAAATAACTCAATTTCAAAGCAATTTGTGGTTTTTGGATTTCCTTTTGCCTATGTCTTATTGAATATAATTGCAGCGGTGGGTTTCATAGTAAAAAAGGAGAAGAATTTAATAAAATTATATATCATTCCAGTGATAGCTATTATTATGACAATCGTAGTTTTAGTTATGGGTTTAAAATGATTTTGAATACTTGATAGGAAAGATAATGAATCATGTTTTGGAAATAAATAGAGATTACTAATGGAGCAGGAAAAACAACAACACCGAAAGCCTGCTCCGACATTATTGAGTCTAATGAAGAAACAAGTATTTCACCGATTTTCTATCCAAAGGTCCATAATTTATATAACCTTCTTGAAATAACCTATCTGCCAGTACATAAATATCATCCATATCTTTAACTACCTCAAGTTCTTCCTTCGTCACTCCTATAAGCATATTAAATACTCCAAACCCATCTGAGACTGGTATAACCTCAGGTAATTCCAAAGGACTTAATACTATAAACCCCCCTAGATTTGTTCCTGGTATAATTCCCTCTGAATATTCCAGATATTGACCTTGGTATATATGTTTCCCTGTAACATCAATGTATTTTACCCATTCAACAAATTCCTTAACAAGAATTGTGTCATTTATATTTGCAAGTATCATTAGTTCATATCCATAACCCGATACCTTACCTTCCTCTAATTTAATATCGGATTTACCTATATCCGGGTTTGTAAATCCAGATGTCACATATACATCAAACCCTTTAAATGCTTTCTCGTACTTAAGAACATATAAATTATTTTTACCTTTCCAAATCATCTCAGGATCGTCAAAACCGAATAATCCACCATATATAAGTTCTATTCTGTCACATAGAGGATATCCATTATTGCATGGCATTAATATCCTTTGTATTATTCTTTCAACAGCTGGTTCTAAAACCTGTCCCAATCCTGATGTTGAAATATTTATTTTTGAAAATGGCTTTTCATTCTCTGCAAATTCAATTAGTTCACGTTCATAGACCTCAACCCATAGCTCAGGCTCAATTAAATTGCCATCATCATAATTTTCTAAATTTATAGAGCCATTACTATAATTAATATTTAACATTACACTTCCATTTTCAAACCTAAATCCTATCCTTGTTGCATTTCTATAAAGGTACTCAGAATAAGGAGATCTTTTTAGTATATTATGCAAAGCGTTAACCCTATCATTAAGAATCATTATATCCACCCCTCTACCATATTCAAATCTATTGAACCATTCCCCTTGGCAATTTATATATTCCCATTACATGCTTCAATTATTGTCCAATAGGAAAAAAACCGACATAGAATCTTAGAAAATCAGATCTGAAATACGCCCTGTTTTCTATACTCTCTAATTTGATACATTCTTATAAAATCTTATCATAAATGATAATATATAACAACCTTAATACCCCATTTTTACCATATTACGTTTATAATAAAGTTTCAAATATAGAGTATTCTTTGACGGAATTATTGATCTTTTATTCTTAAACTTAAAACATTAGTGAATGGGGAACATTTTACAATAAGTCAATAGAAGATTTCCATATGGACAAGGTTAAAACACCGCCTAGTTCTTTAAGAACCGGGCGGTGTTACTTACAACCATAATGTGATATATATTAGAGTATAACATGATTTATAGAAGAACACTCTGTCTAAAATTCCTTGTACATTTCCTTTTTCGTACCGCAGACAGGACATTGATCCGGCGCTTCATCAAGAATCGTATGTCCACAGACAGGACATATAAACACACTGTTAAATTCTATATCTTTACCTTCTTTTGCAGCATCCTGTGCTTTACCAAACAAATCTGCATGAATTTTTTCCGCCTCTAGGGCAAAATGGAAACTGCGCTTTGCTCCAGCCTCGTTTTGGAATTCTGCGGCATTCAGGTACACAGGATACATCTGGTCTACCTCATGGAGTTCACCATCAATCGCTCCCTGCAGATTTTCAACTGTTTTACGGGTTCCGAAAACAGCTCCTGCAGGTACTGTCGCATCCGCTATATCACCAGCGATTTCTTTGAAATGATTGCCAGCATGCACCCTTTCCGCATATGCAATTGCTTCAAACAGTTTCGCTATATTGGGAAATCCTTCTTTTTTTGCAGTATCTCCCCAGATCAGGTACCTCATGTGTGCCATACTCTCTCCGCCATATGCGGAATGAAGAAAATCTGATGTCATTGCATTTTTAACAGCCATTTTTTGTACCTCCATTTTTTAAACATAAGATTGAATTATTCTATTTACTACCAAAGGATTGGTTTCTCGGTCAAGCAAGGCCATTCCATCCTTTAACACCTCATTCTTCTGATGATAAGTCAGCTTTTCTTCTCTATAGATAATGCCGATTGGAATCTTTTCGTCTAATTCCATTGCCTTCTGCATCGCTGACACTTTATCCGTATTATCATAAGAGCCGTCTAATTCATACACTCGTTTGTTATACCAACCAAAAGTATTGATTTTATTAAAGCTTACACAGGGCTGAAGAATGTCTACCAAAGCATAGCCTTTGTATTGTATTGCCTCTTTCATTATCGAGACCAGATGCTCTTTATGACCTGTAAATGCTCTAGCCACAAACCCAGCTCCTGACGCAATAGCCAGTAATAACGGATTCAGCGGTTCATTGAAGTTGCCATATGTCTGTACACCGGTTACAAGTCCTTGTACGGAGGTTGGCGATGCCTGCCCTTTCGTCAGTCCGTATATCTGATTATCATGAACAAAGTGGGTGATATCAACATTCCGTCGGATATTATGGATAAAATGATTACCACCTTCACCATAAGAATCTCCATCACCGGTATCAACAATTACCGTCAGTTTTTCATTTGCTATTTTTGCTGCCACTGCAGCAGGAAGAGAGCGTCCATGTAATCCGCTGAAGGCATTTGCACTGATATACTGCGGTGTCTTTGCCGCCTGCCCGATACCGGCAGCCACAAGAACCTTGGAAGGATCTAGCTCAAGTTGTTCTAATGCGGTTTTCAGACATTCCAATATTACAAAATTACCACAGCCGGGACACCAGGCCGTCTCATAAGTACAAAATTCGTTACTCATCTTGACTCCTCCTTCCTAATCCGCTCTGCAATCTCTTCTCCGGACAGCTGCCTTCCGTCATATTTTAGAATACTGCTATTACAGGTAATACCGGTTACTTCCCGTATTAACCCCGCCAACTGCCCTGTGGCATTCTGTTCCACATTAATAATCTGTTTTGCTGCTAAAGCCTTCTGCGTCAGAATCTTCGTTGGCAAAGGATAGACGTCCCCAAAAACCAGCGCAGCATACTGTCTTTCTTGTGTACTGTTCAATAATTTTACCGCTTCAAAGATCGAACCCCAGGTTGAGCCCCAACCGACAATTAAGGTTTCAAAATGATCCGGGCCTATAAATTCCGGCTCCTGTAACTCTTTCTCCAAACCTTTCAGCTTCATCATTCGTTTATCCATCATTCGTACTCTGACTTCAGCCGATTCTGTTATCCTTCCACGTTCATCATGCTCATCACTGTCGGCAGTTACAAAATGCCGGGTTTTTCCGGGTATAAGACGCGGGGAAATTCCATCCTCCGTATAATGATATCGAAGATATTCGTCATCTTCGTCATAATGCTCAGTTGGTTGAGCAATATTAATATGAGACGCATCAAACGGTTCCACCGTCCAAGAAGCATCTCCAAGATATTGATCACTTAATAAGATCACCGGTATCTGATATTTCTCAGCCAAATGAAAAGCACGGATTGTCTGATAGTATGCATCTCTGGCATTTCTGAATGCTATTACCATGCGGGGAAATTCTCCCTGTGATGCATGGATTACAAATCTCAAATCACTCTGCTCTGTACGTGTTGGTAATCCCGTTACTGGGCCTGGGCGTTGGACATCAATTACCACAAGGGGGATTTCTGCCATACCGGAAAGGCCGAGTGCCTCTACCTTAAGAGAAAAACCGCCGCCAGAAGTTCCTGTCATTGAACGAGCACCGGCATAGGATGCTCCAATTGCCATATTAATTGCAGCGATTTCATCCTCAGCCTGCTCTACCACATAACCAGCTTCTCGACTTTTCGATGCCAGCGTTTCCATGATTACCGTAGAAGGCGACATCGGATAGGCAGAATAGAATTTCATACCGGCAGCAATTGCTCCTAGAGCCGTTGCCTTACTACCACTGATAATCATCCAGTCAGCGTACTTTCCATTCAGATGAGGGTAACGACTATCTACGATGGAATATCCTTCTTTCACTGCCTGTAAGTTAATATCGAGATATTGTTTTTTAACAAAAGAGCCCAATACATCCGTAGCATATTCCATATTCTCTCCAAAAAGTTTTAAAATAATACCAACGGCAATGCTACCGGATACACGGGGATTCCCAAGTGACTTGGCTATATCATCCATATCAATCTTAATGGCACGGGGATCTTCTGTTATTATTTTGGGATTACACAGGATGAAACCATTCTCCTTAAGCTCAGTCCTATGTAAACGGATGGTTTCTTCATCCAGAGCTATAATTCCATCAAGCTGACTGCTATGTGATAGTACGGGTTCGGTATCAAACCGTATCAGGGAGAAATTATGCCCTCCCCGGATACGGGACATGAAATCTCTGACTGTAAATACATAATAACCAGCCTTCTTAAATAACTTTTCAAGAATAGCCGTAGTCGTGTCAATGCCTTGTCCGGCAGCACCACCAATCAATAAATTGTACATAAGGTCTCCTTTCCAAGTGTTTCTGCTGTTAATTAGAAATCTGTCTTCCAGAGACCGTGAAGATTACAATATTCAAAAATAGTACCGGATTTAACTTCTTCAAATTCTGCTGTTGGTGTTTCACCAGGCTGTAAAAACTTAAATTCTGTCCTTCCCTTTGCAACAAGCGCAATCCACTCAATATAATGCTCTGGAAGCATGGGATGCAGAGTAGAGCCAACGGATACCTTAATTCTACCATCTTCTTTGATCACTACTGGTACATGTTTCTCCAGAGCAGCATCTGTCGTATTTGCTTCAAGCTTTGTCATAGTTTCTCCGCAGCAGGTTAATGTACCGCCACCGTTTTTAATCTTAGTTACAATGTTTCCACATTTCTCACAACGATAGAATTCAATCTTTTCCATATTAATTACCTCACTTTTTATTATTTTTAGGTAATTGCGAAACACCTAGATCTAAATCTTGTATTCAATAAATACATTCCGAAATGGAAATTAAGACAAAATTAGTGTTAGCCAAAAGGAATGTGTATCTGTTTCGGTTGTACTATATTGTTTCGCAATTATCTTTATATTATATTATCCAGAATTTCCTTTAGGAATGGATTTATAAATACTGGTATATTTTATCCTCCTTTTCATTAACAATAATAATCATTACTGTTTTAGTGTAACATTATTTTTGCAAAAATCAAGTATTCTTTAATAATTTTCAAAAAAAAGTAATAAATTTCAGATTTATTTAATTATCTCAAACCTAATATCCTTTATTGCAAACATTTGGTCTTTTTTTAATATATTCCATGGACTTTATACAAAAATACAATAAATATTCATTTTTCATAGCCATCTATCTGATTAATGAACAATAATACTTCCATTGTTGTTCATTTTACTTTATCATTATATAAGCAAGAGCCTTCTGATCTCCTAATTAACGAATTAATTTTATCACGTGTATGTATTCTCTAACGATAGCCAACTCAAATTTGCACATGCTCATTCATAGACTTAAAAATCATGTTCTAAATCATTTTTAAAATCAGATACTGACTTTTATTATTGATTTCTTGATAAAAAATGTTAAAATATATTATAAATATACAAACATTAGTTAAAAATAATATCTCTTGAAGATTGAAATGAATGAACGCAGCGTAAAGAAATAAAACAAGCAGTTCCGGATGTTCAGCAATGTAACTACATACGAAAGATCATTCATTTATCTCAGAAAGGAATTCTATATGGACACAATAAATTGTAAAAATTGTGGCAGACTTTTCGTCTATCAATATGGTCCACCTTTTTGTACAAAATGTATGAGAATATTAGAAGAGAAGTTTGAGAAGGTTAAAGAATATTTATACGAAAATCCCGGTGCAAGTATACAAATTACCTCAGAAGTAAACGATGTATCTGTACAACAGATTAAGAAATGGGTAAGGGAGGAACGTTTGGAATTCACAGCAGATTCTCTTGTAGGTATTGACTGTGAGATTTGTGGTACAATCATAAAAACCGGCCGCTTTTGTAAAAACTGCAAAGATGAATTAGCTACCAAGCTGGGAAAGTCATTTGACAAACCGATTCCTGAAGAAGTAAAAAAAGAACTGAAGGAAAAACATACGAAGAAATCTCTGGAATATAATGGTGACAATTATGTGTCTTGGTAGCAAGTAACATAAAGGTAGTTTAAAATAATCTGTATCCATCTATCATTTTCTTGTTTGTTATAAATTTACTCATAAAGAAGGTGTGTTTTTGTTTGGCTATCGTATAGAAAATATTACGATAGATTATTTGAAATTTCCAAAAAGCTGACTGCATGAGTATTACAGGCTTACATCCTTTTCCGATACAAGCCTGTTTATTGTATTAATTAATTTTACTTCTCCTCCTTATGGTTCCATCAGATATTATCCGGTATGAATCAGCAGGGATATTATGTTCAACTTTATAAGCTTTTATGTTCTATCAACGAATTTACTTCTTTTCTAATCTCTATAAATCGTTCAGAATCCTTTAATGATAATTCCCTGTCATAAGGTAATATTATCGGTACTTCTTTTTTAACGGTTCCCGGTCTTGAAGTAAGTACATATATTTTGCTGGATAAGAAGATAGCTTCTTCAATATCATGTGTGACAAACATAACTGTTGGTTTTTCCACTTGCCAAATCTGTCTGATTAACAACTGCATATCCGCTCTGGTCTGAGGATCTAGAGCACTAAACGGCTCGTCCATAAGCAATACTTCGGGGCTATTTGCGAGAGCTCTTGCAATGGCAACTCTTTGCTTCATACCGCCGGATAGCTCTTTTGGATAACTGTTTCTAAACTTTTCAAGCTTAATTATTTTGAGGTATTTATTTGTAATATCTTCCTGTTCCTTAGCTGGAATCTTTCTTAGCTTAAGTCCGAATTTAATATTATCAGCAACTGTCATCCATGGAAACAAGGTATATGCCTGAAAAACCATTCCTCTATCTGCACCGGGACCAATGATATTTCTATCCTTTATTACTATCTGGCCAGAGGTAGCTTCATCAAGACCTGCAACCATTCTTAGTAGTGTAGATTTACCACAACCGGAGGGGCCAACGATACATACAAATTCATTTTCAAGGATGTTGATATTTATATCTTTCATCGCAACGGTATCATCTTTTGCTGAATGGTAGATCTTCTGAAGATCCTTCACATATATTTTACTGTTTGCAAGGTTAGCTTCAATATGGCTGTTTCGTTCAGGCAGGTAATTTTTCTTTTTGCTAAATAATTGCATGCTTATCTACCTCCTTCTGCCCAATGAAATAGTTTTTTATTAACCAGAGCAAAGATACGGTCGGTTATAAGACCTAACAAACCAATTAGAATAATTCCTGCAAATATGGCATCTGTCTTTAGGAAACGCTGTGATTTTAATATGGTATAACCTAATCCGGTATTTGCTGCTACCAGTTCGGCACTTACCAGATAGGTCCACGCCCACCCGATCATCATTCTCAAGGTTTCCATTAATCTGGGCATCATGGCAGGAATAATAATCTTAAATATTGTATTTCTTGTATTAGTACCTAAGGTATAGCCTGCGTTAATCAGATCGTCAGGGACACTCATTGCATCATCTGCTACCATTAATACCAGCTGAAAGAAGGTTCCTATGAAGATTACTGTTACTTTAGCGTTTTCACCAATACCAATCCAGACCATAATAAGTGGTACAAAGGCCGGAACTGGCATATATCGAATGAATTCACAAAGCGGTCTGATCACTGCCTCGAATTTCTTAAAGGTTCCGGTCATAATTCCAACCGGGACTCCAAGAATTACTGCATAAAGAAATCCTAAGGTAATTCTGTACACACTAATTCTCGTATTTTCCCAAAGAGAACCATCACGAAAAGTTTTAATATAATAATTAACTACATTGATAGGTTTTGGAAGAAATATTTCACTTACTGAACCACATGCACTTACTATGTACCAGATAATTAATATAAGCAAAAAAGATGTAATAGCCATTATCATATAATTCTTCTTCGCTATATTTTTTCTGATCTTAATTTTAACCATCAATCTGCCCCCTTAATATAAGTATCGTCAAGAATTACACTTACATCCTCCGGTTCTTTATCAATCATTTTTGTGTCAACTAAGAATTCTGCTGACTTCTTTAAGGTATAATCAAGATAGGTATAATCATCTCCTGTTCCAAAGGTTTTCACATTCATTTCTTTATCGAAGATAGTTACGCCATCTAGCATTGTCATATAATCATCCTGCTTTAATTCAGCTCCGTCACAGATAGCCTTGATAAAGTCATTATCCTTTGCTTTTAGCTTTTCAGTTCCGTCAAACCATGAATCGACAATTTTCTGAACTGCATCTGAACTGCTGTCTAGTACGTCACTCCTGACTGCTAAAGTATCAGGAATCAGTCCAGGCTCACTCTTTGTACTGTAAAGGAGATTACCGCCTGATTGAATTGCTGTTGATAAGGTTGGCTCCCAAAGTACTGCTGCATCAATACTGCCGGCAATAAAAGCTGGACCTGCGTCATTGATTGTCATATTAGTAAAATCAATATCTTCCATTGTCATTCCATTATCTTGAAGTATCTTTAACAGGAACATATGCTCTAGTGTTCCGATTTCTGTAGCAACTTTTTTACCTTTTAAATCTTTGATTGACTTAATTCCTTCCTTAACCACTAATCCATCAGCACCATAGGAATTATCATTGACAAGAACTATTTTAAAATCAACACCTTCATTTAACGGAGCGATCGCATCTGACCCTGCAATGCAAATTCCATCAACCTGCCCAGAATAAAAAGCAGTTAAAGAATCACTGTATACCGGGAAAAATTTGATCTCTACATTGACACCATTATTTTTAAAAATCCCTGTCCCATCGATTCCATACCATGCATACCAGCCTGACATAGGACTAACCCCTAATATAAATGGATTCTCTTTTGTCCCTTTTGCAGTAGTGCTGCTTACTTTCTTATCGCTAACTGATTTTGAAGAGTTACTGCAGCCAGCACATATTACGGATAACATAGTTATGATCAATATCAAACTTAATAATTTCTTCATAAAAATCACCATCCCTTTCCAGATTTCATTAAATAACTGCATCATTTCCTTGCTCACCGGTACGGACACGTATTGCATTTTTAACTGGCATTACAAATATTTTCCCATCCCCGGCCTGATTCGTTTTATTTACCTCTACAACTGTATCAATGAGACACTGAACGTCTTCATCCCTTACAAACATATCTATCATTTTCTTGGCAACTACTCTATGCTTGATCACACCGTTATCCCCATCCATATCATACTGAACAGGTTGTTTTCCTCTTCCTACAACTTCTTTAATCGTCATTGAGTGGAATCCGGCATCAACAAGTGCCTGCTTTGTTTTATAATACATTTTAGGACGCAAAATGATTATAACTTCCTTCATAGTTCCTCCCATCTGCCACTAGTGATGGCTGATTTATTATAATTTTTGATTCTCTATCCTGTTGAGTTTATAACTTTTCTTCCCCGCTACTTATCGTAATTGACTTTTCCACATCTGATATAAATATTTTTCCGTCCCCGTAAGTACCATTTTTATTAGTCTTGGCTGAATCTGTAATAATCTTAATAACTTTTTCCTCGTCGGAATCGTTCACTACGATCATTATCATTTCTTTTGGAATTTCATCATAATAGGTATCGCCGACTTTTAACCCCTTTTGTTTTCCTCTTCCCAATACATTCATTCTTGTTGCTGCTGAATATCCTTTATTCATAAGAGTATCCAATACATCCTCAACCTTCTCCGGCCTTATGATTGCTTTTATCATTTTCATCTTATATTCCTCCATTCTGCCTTGCTCTGGGCAACTATATATTTCATTGGACGCAATTTCCTATGAAATGAAAACAGGATCGGCATCCTAGTAATTATTGCAATTGAATTTTTGAATATCCTAAAAACTATGACTATCAGAAATATCTTCAGCATTATTGACTGCATAGGTTTCACAAATAAACCCTTTGACCCATTTTCCATCTGCTAATTCAATCTCACCGATATTCAGCGGCCGTTTCACCTGTTTTATAAACCTTCCTAGTTTCGCTACCGGAATATCATAAATATCAACTTCTATATATGTTCCATGCTTTTCATCCCTTACTAATCCGGGCTTTTCAGGTGTTGTATTCAGCTTATACAATTTATATTTTTCTGCAGTCTTCGTACTTTCTGAAAATAACGCACCCTGATTTGTTAACTGATTTTCTAATAAATATCCTCTCTTATGCAGACCGCATACAGCAATTGGAATAGTCTCCGATTTTAGAAATTCATTTGCTGTTCCAAGTACTAAACCTTCGGAATCTGCTGATGCAAATATCGTAATTCCGAATGGATTTTCCTGATCATCCTGGGTTTCTGGAACTGCGATTGCGGATAAATCCAAAAGGTTGCAGTGGTTTGTATATAAGCCCATCTTACTGTTAGTCTCAATTGGATTATCTCTTACTTCATCTCTTGAGAAGGTTCCTCCCGCTGTCGGCATGATTAATACTGCATCTTTAAGCATTTTACTTACTTTTGCTTTGTATTCCTGAAGGGTATGCATTGCCTCAAATAATTTTGCTGCAGTATGTTCCTTTCTTTCTCCTGAACGAAGGATTTTTTCGGTTATTGGAAATACCTTTCCCGGATGATGATTCACAAACTCACCTAATTCATTCCATCGTTCTGCCACCCATGGTCCTTCATATAAAATAGATGCTGCTTTGCCAAATATTGTACAGTCAATGAATTCAACTTCTATCCTAAGACTTTTGATTCTCTTCACTGCATTTTTCCATTTGCTTTTGAATACTTCTGCATATGGTCCATAAAAATCAGCCTCTTCTTTGATCATGAATATTTTCTTAGGTTTTTTAATAACCGGATCTGGTATTTCTCTAGACCAGCAGCACTCTTCATCAGTTCCTCTTACTATTTGATTGACCAGTTCTGCATCCTCAAGGGTGTTCGTAAATACAGAGATGCAATCAATACTTGCACAGGCAGGAACTACGCCTTTGGTTGACCATGCTCCAAGTGCCGGTTTGTATCCGATCAGACAATTTAATGCTGCCGGAACTCTTCCAGAACCTGCGGTATCTGTCCCTAATGAAAAAGCCGCCATCCCCAGTGCTACTGCTACTGCTGAACCGGAACTGGAACCACCGCTGATGAGATCAGGATTCAATGCATTATGACATTCCCCGTATGGACTTCTGGTTCCAACCAGCCCTGTGGCAAATTGATCAAGGTTGGTCTTTCCTACGGGAATTGCTCCGGCTTTTATAAGTAAGTCAACTACTGTAGCACTTTTCTCTGGTATATATTCATATTCTTTACAGGCTGCAGTTGTTGGTACTTTTTCCAGATCTATATTATCTTTTATTGCAAAGGGAACACCCCATAAAGGAAGCTCTTCTGTATATGGTGGCAATGCGTCGATATACTTTTTGAGCCGTACCATCAATGGCTTTATAATCCATACATTATAATCTTCATATTTTTCTGCTCGCCTGATTATTTCTTCAGCCAATTCCATGGGACTTAATTCACCCGCTTTATATCGGTTTTTCAACCATGTGATTGATATTTTTGAAGGAAAATATTTCATAGTTATCTCCATTCTGCCGATCACCGCGAATTTGGTGTCAGCACACTTTCATGCATGCCACCAGCTGTCCGGCATTCACCTGGTCACCTGGATTCATGTATATTTTCTCAATAATGCCGTTGTATTCGGATTCAATCGGAAATTCCATCTTCATACTTTCAAGAATCCCCAGTACATCTCCTTCTTTCACGGACTGATTCTCTTCAACCTTCACTTTCCATACACTTCCGGGAAGACTGGCTCTTACGGCTTTACAACCGCTTGGAATATGCTCCTGTACGATTGCAGGTGTTTCTTCCGCTTCAGATACATAATTATCTAGTCCCTGAGCCTTCCATCTTTGACGCTCTGCCTCAAAGGAAGCTTCCTGATGATCCTTAAATACTTTGATGGACTCTTTATTGGTTTCTATGAACTTCTTATATTCACCCAGATTGAATGTCGTTTCTTCAATTTCGATTTGAAATTTTCCTCTTAAGAAATCCTCCCTGTATTTTAGAATCTCTTCTGCACTTACCGGATAGAATTTTAATTGATCAAAAAATTTCAAAAGCCAGGGCTTACCTTTAAGGAAATAATTCGTCTCCTTTAAGGGATTCCACATTTGTATCGTTCTTCCAACAAATTGGTAGCCTCCAGGGCCTTCCATACCATAGACGCATAAATATGCTCCGCCAATTCCAACTGCATTTTCGGGAGTCCATGGTCTGGCCGGATTATACTTTGTGGTCACCATTCTATGTCTTGGATCAACAGGTGTAGCAACAGGTGCTCCCAGATATACATCTCCTAGTCCAAGTACAAGGTAATCAGCGTTAAATACAATATTTTTAACATCCTCCAGACTGTCTAGTCCATTGATTCTACGAATGAACTCCGGATTACTCGGGCACCATGGTGCATCAGGCCGTACTGTCTGCTGATATCTTTCGGCTGCAAGTCTGGTCTGTGGATCATCCCAAGATAACGGTAATTTAATAATTCTTGAAGGGACAGTTACATTCTCAAGCTCTGGCAACTGAGCGTTTACCTTCATCACCTTATCAACCATTTCTTTCACAGATATCTGGTCAATATTAAAATGTATTTGGATGGAACGAATACCAGGCGTTAAATCTATGATCGGAAGCTTTTGTTTTTCCAGTTCCTGCATCAGTATATGTACTCGGAAACGAAGATCAATATTTAACTCCATTGCTCCATATTCAACTAATATATTCTCCTCTCCGTCAAGCCTTATTACAATATCCGTTCCGGCTGCCTCTCCTTTTGCCAGTATTGCGTAATCAGCATCTAATTGCTCCGGTTCAGGGAGTGTTACTACTTTGTAGTTTTGTTTTAGATTTTCCTCTTCTGTCTTTCTTATTTCTTCTGCCTGTTCCAGCGTAAGTAACTGAAAATGTACTTTATCTCCTGGATGTAATTGCCCAAGCTTCCACATCTCGCCCTTCGCAGTAGTAACCGGACATACAAATCCACCCAAGCTGGGTCCGTCAGGCCCTAACAGAATTGACTGATCACCGGTTAAATCGAGAGTACCAATGGCATAGGCATTATCATGAATATTAGAAGGATGCAATCCTGCATCTCCACCATCCTGTCTAACCCATTGAGGGACAGGTCCATTTAAACGGATACCGGTTCTGGCACTGTTAAAATTAACTTCATAGGTGGAGGAGGCTAATGTTTCTAAATACTCCGGATGCAAATACTCCGAGGTTGGTTGAGGTCCTGGTATCACTCCTATGGTCCAATGATTAGTCAGTGTCGGTCTGTATTCTTCAGGTACAGATTCTATAGAATCAATTAAGCACTTATTATTTACCCTCAATACATCACCAGCTCTTAATGCTCTGCCGTTATGTCCGCCAAACTTACCATCAATAAA
>JAEWMT010000135.1 GCA_023393095.1 Bacillota bacterium | reverse complement strand
ACCTAGTACCTCCCAGGGATAAGTACAACCTTCAAATGCACCTGCGGCAATTGTTTCCTCGAGAGTAAAGAGAGATTTAATCATAAGATATTCTGACATATTCCAATCCTCCATTTTACTATGGATTTAACATTTATTCCACTGTAACTGATTTTGCAAGGTTTCTTGGTTTATCTAAATCCAGTCCTTTACCTACTGATACGTAATATGACAGTAGCTGTAAAGGTATCACCGAAAGTGAGGTAGCAAAATGCTTATCCGTAACAGGGATATAGATAACTAAATCGCTAACTCTTTCTGCTTCCTCGTTACCTTCATTTGCAACGGCGAGGACAAAAGCTCCTCTTGACTGTACTTCAACGATATTACTGATTGTTTTTTTACATAGATCCTCCTGCGTAAATATCGCAGTTACTAATGATCCTTCTTCAATCAATGCAATTGGCCCATGCTTAAGCTCCCCGGCAGGATATGCCTCAGAATGAATGTAGGATATCTCCTTCAATTTTAAGGATCCCTCAAGAGCTGTAGTATAATCTACTCCTCTTCCGATAAAGAAGCTATCCTTTACCGCAACAAATTTGGATGCAATATACTGAATCTGTGGTACGTTTTTATCCAATATAGTTTGAATATGATCCGGAAGAGAGCGAAGCTCGTGTAATAATGAGCTAAATCGCTCCTCTAATAATGTTCCTTTAACCTTAGCAAAATGTAACGCAAGCAGATAAAGCGCCGCAAGCTGAGTTGAATAGGCTTTCGTTGTAGCGACTGCAATCTCCGGACCGGCCCAGGTGTACATAACATTATCCGCTTCTCTTGCAATGGAGCTTCCGACTACATTGATAATACCAAGTACCTTTATTCCCTGTCTTCTTGCCTCACGAAGTGCTGCAAGGGAATCTGCTGTTTCACCCGATTGACTGATGATGATTGCCAGTGTACCTTCCTCAAGAATAGGGTTACGATAACGAAATTCTGAAGCCAAATCTACCTCGACAGGTATCCTAGCAAGATCCTCTATGATATACTTTGCTGTCATACCCGTATGATATGCACTACCGCATGCAACTATGTATATCTTTTTTAACTCCTTTATATCATCTATGCTCATATTGAGTTCATCAATTACAATATCATTACCCCGGATTCTCGGATTTATCGTGTCTCTTACTGCCTTAGGTTGTTCATAAATCTCCTTCAGCATAAAATGCTCGTAGCCACCTTTTTCTGCTGCGGAAATATCCCATTTTACAGTCTTAAGTTCCTTTTCTATCGGTTCAAGATCTGAGTTATAGAAATCGATCTTATGATTCGTTAAGGTTACGATTTCACCGTTATCAATATAATAAACATCTCTTGTATGCTTTAAGATCGCCGGAACATCGGAAGCAATGTAGTTTCCATCAGAAGAAGCTCCTACAATCAGAGGGCTATCCTTGCGCACCGCAAATAGCTGATCTGGATGATCCTGAAAAATGATTCCTAATGCATAAGAGCCTTCCAGTCTGGTCATCACCTTGGATATTGCAGCAAGAGCATCACCCTTATAGTAATAATCCAATAACTGCACCACAACTTCTGTATCCGTCTCGCTCTGAAATTCATAACCTTTTTCCACTAGACGTTTTTTCATTTTTAAGTAATTTTCAATGATTCCATTATGTACAACTGCAATAGATTCATTTGAGTTGTAATGCGGATGAGAATTGCAATCCGATGGTGCACCGTGTGTCGCCCATCTGGTATGTCCAATTCCCATAGTTCCCTGTATCGTTTCTCCGCCCTTGGTCAGATCACTTAAGGCCTTTAGCCTTCCCTTACATTTTACAATGTTTATCCCAGCACCGTCACTGACTGCAAGACCGGCTGAATCATATCCTCTATATTCAAGCTTTGACAGGCCATCTAACAAGATGGGTGCTGCCTGGTTATTACCTATATATCCTACAATACCACACATAATTCGAGCCTCCGTACTCTAAAGAACTATTTACCTCCAATATATTATAAATCAAACCTAATTTTACAATTATAAAGTGTTGCCCCAATCAGATAATTATTATGATTACAAATATATATGATATAATTCGACAACATATCTACGAACTTAGACGTTATTTTACCATATTTCCCTAGCCTTGTCACTAGAAATACCGCTAAAGTTTTATAAAAATTATGTGTTTATTTGAATTTATTTCCACTCACTTCATAGTAAAAGTCTAAAACATTTCTTGATAAAATCACGTGTAACATCTATCAGAACTGATGGTTTCTATATTGAACAGTAATTCTGATTTTGACGAGCATGATCAGCAAAATATACGTGAATTTTATTATTTCTTATAGAAAGACTCTGTTTCTTTATAATAATAGGATAATGCTGTTTGATTATTCAGCTTTTTCACACCATCAACCATTCTGGCAACAAAGCTTTCCAGCTTCTGCGTATATTCATCCTTTGATATCTGCCCATCCGCTACATAAGTAAGTCCTTTTTCCCAGCTTGCAGTAAGCTCGGCATTTAGTAAAGATTTAATTGATGAATTCACCACATCATAAATCAATTCGCCCAACTGTGTAGGTGTAATAATCTGCGTCTTTTTGTTTAGATTTAAGTACATAATTGTTACTAATTTATTCAGTATCTCCGCTCGAGTAGCACTGGTACCGATTCCGCTTCCCTTAATCTGTGCACGAAGCTCTTCATCCTCTATGAGTTGTCCTGCATTTTCCATGGCAAGAATCAGAGCACCTGAATTATACCTTTTGGGTGGAACAGTTTCACCCTCTTTGATTGTCAGCATATTCACAGGAAGATGCATTCCCTTCTTCAATTTCATAACAGCTTGTAATAACGTCATATCAGAGCTCTCCTCCTGATTATCGTTATCATCCGCATTATCCTGGTTTTTTTTCTTATCTGCAGTAGTCTGTTTGTCAAAGGAATAGCCCATAACTTTAAGGTAACCCTCCTTTTCCAACGCACGAACGGAGGCAAAGAAGCTTTCCTCTTTAATTTTTGCCGTGATACCAACCTTGCGATATTCTGCAGCTGGATAGAATATACTTAAGAAACGTCTTACGATCGTTTCATATACCTTTAATGCAGTAGGAGACAGGGAATTAAGCGCACCGAGTCCTTGGCCAGTCGGAATAATTGCATAATGATCCGTAATCTGGCTATCGTTAACATAACGTGTTTTTGATATGTTTTTATAAGTTCCTTGTTCTAGGATTTCATTCACATAACCGCTAAATTGGTTTAGGCCATTCAATCCCTTAATATTCTTATAGATTTCCTTGGAAACCGCTGTGGATAAAACTCTTGCATCAGTTCTTGGATAAGTAACCAGCTTTTTTTCATAAAGCTCCTGAGTAATCTTTAATGTTTCATCCGGACTGATTTTAAACATCTTGGAGCATTCATTCTGAAGCTCCGCTAGGTTATACAGCAGGGGCGGATTTTTATTCTCCTTCTTCTTCTCTAGCTGGGTTATTTCAGCCAGAAGCCTAGGTTCTTCTCCAGGACTTAATATGGCATTCCAAGTACCATCATCATTTAATGTTGGAAACTGCCCTGCAAGCTCTGAAATCAGCTTAACAGCAGAGGTTTTCTCCGAAAATCCGTTTTCTTTATACAGCAGAGGTGAGTTGAAATATTTTGAACCTTCCACCGCCCTAAATTCAGCTGTAATTTCTTTGTTCTCTGCCTGCAGCCCGCTAATTACACGGTAAAAAGGTGTTTTCACAAAACTTCGAATTTCACGTTCCCTTCTTACTACCATTCCAAGTACACAGGTCATAACACGACCGACGGAGATTGCAGTCCATTTCTGTGAATTAAGAATTTTTTGAACTTCATTACCATATTTTAAGGTAAGTATTCTCGAAAAATTAATGCCCATAAGATAGTCTTCCTGTGCGCGTAAATAAGCCGCATCCGACAGATGGTCATATGCAGCAAGCGGTTTTGCCTCCCGTATTCCTCGAAGGATTTCCTCCTCCGTCTGAGAGTCTATCCAAACTCTTCTCTTATCCTTGATGGAAGGAACTTTTGCCTCCTGATCTACCAGGCGGTATATGTATTCTCCTTCCCGCCCGGAGTCAGTGCAGACATAAATGGTATCCACATCTTTACGGGTAAGCAGTCCCTTAACGATATTAAATTGCTTTTTTACATTCGGAATCACTTCATAAAGATATTGCTTCGGAAGGAACGGAAGTGTCTCCATATTCCATTTCTTAAGGGAAGGATGATAGGCTTCCGGATAGCTCATGGTTACCAGATGTCCGACGCACCAGGTAACAATTGCAGCCTCTGATTCGATATAGCCATCCTGTTTTCTACCCGTTATCTTAAGAGCTTTGGCGAATTCTGTTGCCACGCTCGGTTTTTCTGCTATGTATAAACTCTTGCCCATTGCTCCCCAACTTTCTTCTTTTTGAAAATATTACTTTTGATATTGTACCACACTTTTTTTGATAAGCAAAGTGACTGTTCTATTGCTTTATTGTGCAGAAAATAAATGTGTGGTAAGATTTGGTTGTGCTAATTTATAACAAAGTATCGAGGAGAAAGGAGCTGTAACAGAATGAAAATTGATCGATTATTAGGAATTGTGATGATACTTTTGCAAAAAGAGCAAGTAACAGCTCCATATCTTGCTGAAAAGTTTGAAGTCTCCAGAAGAACCATTAATCGTGATATTGAAGACTTATGCAAAGCTGGTATTCCCGTTATTACCACACAAGGTGGAAAAGGTGGAATTACGATAGCGGATGGATACCGGGTTGACAAAAGTGTATTAACCTATGATGAGATGCAGAAGGTAGTTGCCGATCTGAGGGTTTTTGATAGCATTTCTTCCGATTCTGACATAGAAAAGTTATTAAATAAATTCTTTATAAAGCAAGATAGTATCTTATCGGTAAATGATAGTATTATCATTAATCTGTCTTCCCATTATAAAAGTGGTTTGGCAGATAAAATATCGGTGATTAAAAATGCAATAAAGGATAATCAGAAAATCAGCTTTCGTTATTATAATAAAAAGGGTGATACGATAAGGGTGATAGAACCTTATTATCTAACTTTCCAATGGTCTAGCTGGTATGTTTTTGGTTACTGTATGGAAAAGCAAGATTTCCGATTATTCAAATTAAACCGTTTGCGAGAGCTTAAAATTAAGAAAGACGAATTTCTACCCAGAGAAATACCAGAGGAGAAGAAAAATTTTGACAAGTATTTTATGGATGAGCTTCAAGTGACGATACTATTTGATCCAAGCGTTAAATACCGGCTGATCGATGAGTATGGGATAGATAGTTTTATAGAGCGAGAAGATGGAAAATTGTTATTCCACTTTGGGTTTACCAATAAAGAATTTTTCCTAAGCTGGATTCTTGGTTTTGGTGATAAAGCTGAGATTCTCGATCCCCAAACCTTCAAACAGGAAATAAAGAAAATTGCAGAAAATATTTTAAAACAATATCAATGAACATGACATACCTATGTCATGTTCATTCTGTATAATGATGATACATGCATGAAAAGTTTGGTCCACATATCATTGAGGATATCATACTTGATTTATCGAAAGAGGAAGTTGAAAAAAGAAAAGAAGAAATTTGGAATGCAGTTTATCAAGTATTTGACCGTGAACTCAGTAAGATAAAAAGGTATTGCGGTACTGTTGTAAGGTAATTTACAATTAATAAGAGGAGGTATTAGATGAAACAGATTTATAAAGAGGTCCGTAACTGGATCTATCGTAATGCACGCCCGCTTGATTTAGCCAGATGGCAATATCATTTTGAAAACGGGAAATCAGATAACGTAATTAATGTGCTACAAGAATATCAAAATATGGATGGTGGGTTTGGACATGCTTTAGAAGAAGACGCTTGGAATCCAGGTTCTTCACCCATTCAAACCTTTCGTGCAGTAGAATTAATTGGGGAAGTTAACTTAATGGATAAAACACATCCAATCATTCAAGGTATATTAAAATATCTTAATAGTCGGGCTGACTTCGCGGACGGGTTATGGAAAAGTACTGTGAATACCAACAATGACTATCCACATGCACAGTGGTGGTGTGATACTAGCGAACCCTCTTGTCACGATAAATTCAATCCATCCATAGGATTAGCCGGCTTTGGGTTATATTTTGCTGATAAGGATACAGACTTGTATCAACAATGTAAAGATATTGCCACAAAAGCCATAGAATACGTTATGCAATTAGACGAAATTGATTTTCATGTATTGGTATGCTATATCACATTCATGAACTATCTAGAACAGTTAAATCAACCTGATTTATTTCCAATGAAGGCATTAAGAGATAAATTAAAGCAATTAGTTAGTAACTGCATTAATAGGGATACTAAAATCTGGGCTACCAATTATATCTGTAAGCCTTCCATACTATTCCGTTCTCGTGATAGTATTTTTTATCAAGATAATAAAGATATTGTTGATATTGAATGCGATTTCATACCTCAATCACGTAATACGGATGGAGTATGGGATATAACCTGGGGTTGGGCTGGATTTCCAGAAGAATGGGCAATTACTAAGAATTGGTGGAAAAGTGATCTTGCAATTAAAAATCTCTTATTTTACAAAAATATAAGAGGAGAATTATAAGTTAATAGGAATTATTGGTAATCTCAAAACTGATAAATTATAGATATGGTATACACAGCAAATTCTATTTCGGAGCGAAAGTAAAGTATTAAATCACTTATGTCCAAAGGAAACGTTGGAACGGATGAATATGTATCTGCTATGGATACATACAAAGACCAAATAGTTTGGTACTTATTAATTAAAGGAAATCGAATACGTGAACATCATCTATCAAATTGTGGTTATAACTTATGTGGCATGTATGCCAGTGGTACATATATACTTTTTAGTGAATGAGATGTTTTCATTTTATAAAGAAGAGCTTATTATCTCTTATTCCATAAAATTAATTACTGACAGGAGGCTTATCAAAGCACTCCTGTTCTTTTGTTATCCTTATTCTACACGCGTGCTTCAACCTTATCATTCATTAGGATAAAATCTACTGTATTATTGACCTTACGGTAAATTAATAAAAAGTTCTTCAAACGAATATTGCTTGAAATATTAGTAGGTATCATTTAAAATAAATTTAGTTACTTACTTGCCATTTATGATCTACAGGAGGATTTCATGTCAGATTTTCAGATTTTCAGTGATTCATCGTGCGATTTACCAGACAGCTTAATCAAAGCACATGATATCAAGCTTATTCCGTTTTTTGTAAGCTTTGATCATGATACTTATTTCAGGGAAAACATCGACATCTCTAAGGAGGTTTTTTATCAGGAGCTCGTAAAAAGCAATTACCCCACAACTTCGATGCCCTCTGTGCAGGATTATATCAATGAATTTCGAAAGGCTTTAAAAGATGGACATGGTGTAATCTGTCTGTGCCTGTCCCATAAATTAAGCGGTTCCTATCAATCTGCAGTCAATGCAAAACATATACTGGAGGAACAATACCCTAAGGCTGAGATTCAGATCATTGATAGTATCCAAGCAACTGCTGGTCAAGGGATTCTCCTACTGCAAGTTGCGTATATGAAGGAAGCCGGTATGCCGTTATATGAAATTGTTGAAAGACTTGAAACCATAAAACCAACTGCACGAATTATGTTTTCTGTTGATACACTGGATTATCTGGAAAAAGGGCGACGAATCGGCAGGGCTGCTGCTCTCTCCACAGATATGCTTGATATCAAGCCTCTAATTCAATTAGAAGGAGCAGAGCTTGTGCCATATTCCAAAATTAGAGGCAGAAGGAAATCCTTAGATGCCATCTGTAATATGACCGCAGAATATTTTAGAGAAACAGGTGAACGGATAGGGGATTATGATTTTGGCATAGCCAATGCTACTACGATGGAGGACGCCCTGTATTTACAGGATAGGATGGAAGAATTCATCGGTCATAAAATCATTTATCCGGTATTTCAGATTGGAGTTACCATTGGTTCTTATACAGGTCCCGGAGGAATCGGTATCTGTTTTGTAAAGAAATATGACTGTATATAAGGGAGGTTTTGACCGTGTTACCAAAAAAAGCATATTATGAAAATTTAGCCGACAGTATCATTGAGAAATTTAACAAGCGAGGAATCGAAGGTTATTATTGTGAAAATGCCGAAGATGCACTTCTTACCGCAAAGCGTTTCTTAACACCGGGTTGCTCTATCTCCTGGGGAGGTTCCGAGACATTAAATGAAATCGGTTTGCTGGATGAGCTGGTAGCCTCCGACTACATTATTTATGACCGTAACACAGCTAAGACTCCTGAGGAAAAATCAGCTATGTACAGTAAGATTGTTACCGTAGATTATTACTTCATGAGTTCTAATGCTATTACTCTGGATGGCCAGTTGGTTAATATTGATGGAATCGGTAACCGTGTCGCCTGCCTTATAACGGGACCGAAAAATGTCATTATCATAGCTGGTATGAATAAAATAGTAACAGATACAACCACAGGAGTTGAAAGGGTACGCAATATGGCATCCCCTCCAAATGCAGTAAGATTAGGTTCTAAAACCCCCTGTGCTGAACTTGGTAAATGTACAAACTGCTTGACGGATGACTGCCTCTGCTGTGAAATCGTAATTACCAGAAAATCAAGAATCCCCGGAAGAATCAAAGTAATTCTGGTAGGCGAGGAACTTGGATACTAAAACTAATTATATATGCATAAAACATAATATATAAATTAAATTTAGGTAATTGCGAAACTCATAAATTATAGATATTGTATACACAGCAAATACTATTTCGGAGCGAAAGTAAAGTGTTAAAACACTTTGCCCGAAGGAAGCGTTGGAGCGGAGAAATAGTATTTGTTGTGTATACAATTACAAAGACTATATAGTTTCGCAATTACCTATATAAATTAAATTGAAAGAGAGGTTATTTCTATGTCATTAAAAAACTGCTGTTCTTCAAATGATGCCGATCATAAAGTCAGTGTCAATGTTAATGTGGACGTTCCTAAAATTGTGAAATATTCCTGTGTTACAGGAGTTCTTATTGTTGGAATCATATTTGGTACAAAATTATTCCGTAACATGCTTGAGGAAGGTTTTTTTAAGAAATTCGATAAGTAGTAAAGCCAATATTATTTAAACATTTATAGATATAAATATTTACAAATATCTTTCATTGATATAAGGGACTCTGCATAATCCTCCTATTGCACTGTTTGAGAGGATTATGCAGAGTCCCTTATATTATATATGTCTAAAATGCGACGATCATTATTATTTTTACATATCATAGTGTATGAATTAAGTTGAATCCAATGGCTTCAAGCATATCAATGAAAAGACTATGATAATAATCTAGGGAAAATCCTACTTCTGACAATAGGATAACATACACCGGCTATAATCAGAATAGATCCTGTAATAGCCAATGTCACCTTCTCATCATAACTTGCATATCCCATTGAAAATAAGTAAAAATCCTTCGCAATCTTCTTTCCACCACCAAAATTAATAATATAAAATACCATAGGCAGCATATATGCAATTGCTATCTGATCAAAAACGCTATAGGCGAAAAAGCCCACCCCACCTAAAAAAACTGCACCAGCCAGTGTTCCCAGGAAATAATTACCCATAGGAATTATACAATTGTTATTTTTTAATATGATAATAAATATCCCAATCATAAGAACCATGGTAAAGAAGGCCTCAAATAATCTGATTATAGTCACAAGGGCCGAGGGCGTGTACTTTGCTTCTATCAGATTTCTTATTTCCTTATTCTGTTCCGGGAGAGAAATCGGTGTCAGAAGAATAATCCCAATCAGAGCCACATACATCTCCAGAACCTTCGCCGTACTGGCAGCATCAAGGTTTTTCATTCCCATAAAGCATGGGGAAATGAGTAGAAATAGAAATGCTATAACTATATGCACAAAAAGGTTATGCCACAGATTTGATTTTGCGATTTGAAAATATATTTCCACGGATATTTATCCTTCCCTTTCTTTTCAATTCATAAACATAAACCGTTGCAAACAAGATAATGACAGCTGCAATTGTATATGAAATCCGGTTAATTACCAGCTGATCGAAATTCTGTTTGAAAATATTATAATAATTAAGACTATTATGCCTTGGTATCAGATTCCAACCGCAATTCCCTTCCAGATTTGCCGAAGTTACACTTAAAATCCACCAGAGACCCTGTATAATTATTGCAATAGCAGAATCAGTCAATTCCGTAAGAAAAGCACCTACAGAGGTTACAATCAGTATGGTAGGAAGAAGCCATCCTGCAATATATTTTAAATACGCGAAATAATCAACTGATATTCCTTCTTTCTGCCCGACATAAATGCAATCGATCGTCTGAAAGCATGCAAGAATTATAATTGGAAGTAATAGCATAACAACCGATGCAAGGTATCTTGATATGATTATTTGATACGAGGAAGCTTTTCTGGAAAATATAATCTCATCCGCTTTTGCCCGTTTGTCCCGAAGACCTCTTGTAACAATGAGAAATACCGGTAAGATTGCCAGAATAATGCCAATATAGTCAGAGAATAGCCTTGCATAGGCCCCGGATAATTGATCATTTTTTATAATAACGTTATATTCTTCCAAAGCCTGCTCATAGGTCATCGAAACATAGGCATTTCCCTGCAGCTTATCCTTGGCGTAGCTGGAACCGCCTCCTAGGAGTTTATCAGCCTTCGTCATCAGCTTTGTAAAATATTTGTAGGATAATCCATTTGCAATAGTGATATGAATATCATTTATTTTTACAGAAGCATCTGATGCTATCTTATTATCATCACCGGATCCTTCCCCTATCGTTATGTTATTTGGATTGATACCAGCGGAAAAATAGTCCTTTAAATCATTGCTCAGATTCTTTTTATTGATTCCTGTCACTTCTGCGAGGATATCTGCCATCTGAGATTGTTTTGAGCTGCTAAGGGTTACTTTTTTAAGAAAGGCGAAGGGATAAGTGGAGTAATTATTGTCTACATATTCCATGGCCAGCTTCCTAATTGTCTGCTCCATGATAACGGCTTTATCCTCACTCATGATGTTTCCATATTCTTTCTGCCCTGGTTCTGGTTTTTTGATAACACCCTCACTTCCAATTTGGGTGGTATACATAAATATAATACAGATAACTACAACATAATAGGTAAGACATTTCGCCATCTGCTTACATTCTTTCAGAAAAAGTGTCAATAGCATTTTAACACTCCTTCCTTCTCCCGCATCAGATACATATATGCATCCTCAACATTGGCTTCACTGGGAACAGCAAAATCAAAGGGCTTAATATCAGAAATAAAGCGTACATTTACATGGTTTTCCTGAATAATCATACTTGTAACGGTGTATTGCTCCTTGAGCTTTGGTAATTCAGCCTTACTGATCTGTGCAGTATAAATCTTTCCGCTTGCCAAATTTATCAGGGATGAAACCGTACCTTTAAAAACAATCTCCCCTTCATCCAGAACAGCGATATTTTCACAGGTAGCCTCAATATCTCCGACAATATGCGTCGATAATATAACAATCCTATCCTGTGCTATTTCACTTAAGAGATTCCGAAAGCGTACCCGTTCCTCCGGATCAAGCCCTGCAGTCGGTTCATCAACAATCAGTACCTTCGGGTCATGCAAAATGGCCTGCGCAATCCCAAGGCGCCTTTTCATCCCTCCGGACAATGCCTTCACTTTAGTACGGTAATTATCCTGTAGATTGACCTTCTTAAGAAGCAGAGGTATTCTTTCCCTTCTCTGTGCCTTTTTTAGTCCTGACAAAACCCCGAGATAATCCATTGCCTCATAAACCGACATATTGGCGTACATAGAAAAATCCTGCGGCAGATAGCCTGTAATCCTTCTAATTTGTGCCTCCTTTGATACCGGAATACCACAGACAGTTACTTTTCCATGGTTCTTTGGAAGCAAGGTCACCAATACCTTCATTAATGTGGTCTTTCCTGCGCCATTTCTACCAAGTAATCCGAACATACCCGGTTCAATTATCAGATTTACATTTCCTAGAGCCTGCTTTTTTTTGTAGTATTGATTTAAGTTTTCAATAATAATTTCTGTTGACATATACGAAGGGGTCAATTGTAGTACCCCTTTCCTCCTTTCTGACTTAGAGTACGCTAAGCAACTCTTTATATATGGTAGTTTCATCGAGTACTCAAATATTGCTTCTAATTTGATTTGGGAGTCATGCTTTCCTTCATCTATAAACAGAATAAATCTGAAATATCTACTTTTTATCTACTTTAAATTAATTTTTATATTTAGAAAAAATAAGTCTTAATTGAACTACATGGATGAATATGTTATATACATTTCTATCACTTAATTAAGGCATATAACACTTAATTAAATAAAATACTGGTTTGAAAGTCTAATATCCAAACCAGTAATCGTACATCGTGCTTCTATTTTTCTTATATTTGATTTAAATCAGAGGTTGAAAACTCAGCGGTAACTACAGCTCCCTGTTGTATGCTGTTAGCCAGAGATATCCTACCGCCATGCTTTACACATAATAGCTTACAGATATATAAGCCTATTCCGAAATGGTTTGATCTCTTCTTGGAGCTCTCCGTATAATAGGGTTTTGTTGCCATAGTTAAATCTTTCGTACTGAAACCCTTGCCATCATCAATCACTGAGAGGAGCAATCGTCTCTCGAATTCCTTAAGAGTAATGATAACCAGAACCTTGTTGTTTGCATATCGGATTGCATTAGACAAGAGGTTCTCCAATACCTCCATAAGGATTGCTTCATCGAGTAATATCATACTATTATTCTTCTCATTGACAGTAAGCTGTACTTCTATTCCGTTCGTATTATTTATTACTTCAACTGTTTTTTCAATTCTCTCCATCAGCTGCCCATAGGATACGGAGATCTGATGAACCGGAATATCTTCCATACTGTAGATTTCCTTCATAGTATTACTGTAACGTTCCAGCCGGTCAATATTACACGACATCATGGATAAAGTAGACAAAAGCTTCTCCTCACTGACTTTTCCCTCCGGCAGATAAGTACTCAGAAAATCATTGTAGCCACGCAGTACGGTAAGAGGTGTTCTTAAATCGTGGGCAAATGCTGAATTTAATCGTTTCTGTTCCTCCATCATATCCCACATTTTCTGATTATTCATGATTAGCTGACTTCTCATTAAATCAAAGGAATGGCACAAATCTCCCATCTCATCCTTACTGTCATAATAGATTTCAAAATCGAGATTGCTCTTCCCTACCTGATTCGTTGCTCCCTTCAGAATTTGCAGAGGTTGCTTCAGCTTTCTATTATAAAATGACAGAGAAACCCCTAAGATACCTCCAATAGAATAGATCAGAATACACCAGACTTTTATAAAATTAATTATTCTAGCATAAACCTTCTCAGCTCCGGATAAAATTGAATAATCGTGGTAGTACACGGTAATTCCTTGACTTGCTTGCTCATTCACATTTTCATTGAGGGACCAGATTCTATTATCGATTCTTTCACAGACTGAAATAGTGACCGCATACAAGATTATTATTATAATGACTGAAGTAATAATGTAGAAAACCAGTGCTTTTCTAAGAGACAGATTATGTATCCACTTTCCGAGAACTTCAAGTTTTTCATCTAACCAATCCACTTATATCCCACTCCCCATACCGTCTCAATTAGAGGCTTTTCCATATATTTTGATAGTTTCAAACGAATACGTCTGATATGCTCTGTCACGATATTACTATCTCCGTCACTGTCATATCCCCACAGCTTTTCATAGATCCGCTCTTTGCTAAATACCTGTCCCTTATTTATGCAAAGATATTCGAGAATATCAAATTCCGTTTTAGTAAGGGCAATCTCTTCCTCCCGGTAATAGATACTCCTTTCATTAAAGCTGATTGTTAATTCACCGGTAAATCTGACATTTTCCTTCTTTGCATTTCTTGCTTCCCGTCTTAGATGTGCGACTACACGGGCACCAAGTTCATCAATGCTAAAGGGTTTTATAATATAATCATCTCCGCCGGTCATCAGACCATTAATCCTGTCCTGTTCCGTTATCTTAGCTGTCAGGAAAAGAATCGGACAGCTGATATGCAATCTTATCCGCTTACATACTTCAAGCCCATCCATCTCAGGCATATTAATATCAAGCAGGATAATGTCGGGACCCAAGGAAGTCTTCTCGACTGCCTCATAACCATTTCCTGCAAGCATAACAAAGTATCCCTGAATTTCAAAATAATCCTTCAATAGCTGTTGTATATCGGGTTCATCATCGACAATTAATATTTTGTAATCCATGATTTCAACCTCTTTCTGAATATGTAATCGTTTATCAAGTATACTGTAGCATAAATTTCCCTATTAATTCACTACTTTTTATTAAATATTTAGATAATCTACATTTTTCTTTCAACGTGCTATGTGATCTATTATATAATTATGTTGTTAAATTGTATTGTCATAATAAAATTAAGAAGCAGTATATATGAAGCATTTTATACATTTTCATGATTTATCAGAGGGTGAAATTAAGGGAATATATAAACTGGCAGATAAACTAAGAGTTTAAGAAGACCTTATTGCTCGTACAACAGGCTCTGATGCTTTACTGTATGGGTTGTTATAATTTATTATGAATTAGATGTGCTCTCTTAAGAACAAAACTCCAAGGTTTACAGGATATAATCATTGCTAATATCAGCAATATAATTACATACGCTACCAGACCTGTCCATTCAAAGAATTTCAGAAAAAATCCCCCCGCCCAACCAAACAGACTGGAACCTGTATAATAAAAGAACAGATAGAATGAGGAGGCCTGGCCTTTACAATCCTTGGGTGCCAGCAAGCCGATCCAACCGCTTACAACACAATGACCTGCCATAAAACCAAATGCAATAGCAGCCACTCCGGCTATTTTAAGAAATAAAAATCCATCCATAGTCAGTACACCGCCAATCAAAGCGATTATAATGGCTATACCAAGTATTAATGTACGGGAATATCTGTCTGCTAGTTTACCAAACAGGACAGAGCTGCAGATTCCGAAAATATTGACAAGAAACAGGAAACCAAATACGGTCTGACTCAGATTGTAAGGGGCTTTTGTCAGTGGATAGCCTATATAATCCAATATGGTAATATAAGCACCCATTAATAAAAATCCCGTTAAATACATAGAGAGCAGTTTTCTGTTAAAAAGAGTTTTTTTGATACTGATACCCCATTGCTTCAATGAAATTTCTGCTTTGTTGAAGTTTGCTGAGGCCGGTAGATATCTATAGAACCATAGGCTACCAATTAAACTTACGATTCCCTGTATTAAAAAAGAGATATGCCAGTTTGTCAAATCAGTCAGCGTTCCGATAATGATACGTCCCGTTAAACCTCCAATGGCTGTTCCGGCTACATAATAACCCATAATCCTTCCCATATCCTTTGGAGAAAATTCTTCATTCAGATATGCCATTGCTATCGACGGAAAGCATGCAACTGAAATTCCTTCTAACAATCGTAAGACCAGAAATAACGGAAAGCTTTGTACAAAGGAAGTTATTATGGAAAGGCATGAAGTTATGATAAGTGAGATACTCATAATTTTCTTACGTTTCCATACACCTGCAAAGGCTGAGACAAAGAACAAACTGAAAGCCAGGGCTATCGTAGTTAATGATATCGATAGACTGGCCGTTGAAGGTGATATATGATATTGCTTTGAATATAAGCTAATCAGTGGCTGTGGACTATACATAATGGCAAAGGTAATTGTACTTCCGATCAGTACCCCTGCTGAGGCCTTTTTTTGTTCCTTACTTCCAAATTCAATATATTTCATGTCATTCACTTCTGTCATCTCCTGTTCAATAGTTACCAGTATAAAACACAAATTTTAAAATGTCTAATATAAAATTTTATAAATTTAGTTTTTACATAGTAACTGTCACATTTCGGAACAACACATCTGAAGCATTTCTTCCAATGTTATTGTTTCTTAATGTAACAGTTTACAGGATTTTTGATGTAGCTTTATACTGAATACGATATCAAAAAATAGTTTATCAAGCATTTCTTTTAGACTTATGAAAACTACCTTTTTATTTAAAATTCAATTCATATAATATTACGAAATAATATGAAATTATTAAGAAATAATCTTAAATAGGAATACATCAATCACATTTAATTATAGTTAACTACCGTATCATAACGATAAGTAGGATTCGGGCGGCCCGGCTGCAGACATTTTATAACCTGTATCGTATATTTCACTTCATCCTTACAAGTTTGCTCCAGCACTTCCATTACCAGCTTCTGCAGATTCTGAGGGTTCATTTCCACACGCGCATTCAAGGTAAGCTTGACAATCTCCTTTTGATCAACCACTCCACGGATTTTCATGGTATTTCGTTTACCGGTAATATTACCAAGGATATATTCATTATCATCTTCCAACATAAGCTTAACATGTCCTACCGCTGCTCCAATAGAATCAAAACGATCTCCGAGAGCTTTTAGCAAATTCTCTGTGAATACATTCCAATCCACCGAACTGCTTTCCAGCTTAATGTCCGTATTCAGCCATCCAAGAACAGCTTCTCCTTCTGCATATACATCATAGTCAATCTCGGCGAGATGGGTACCTGCATCGGTATTACTCAAAGCATCTCTCATCCAATCCTCTAGTCCTTCCCCGGTTTGACCACTGATAGTATATACTTTAGCCTGGCTCCACTTTCTTATGGTACGTTCCTTTAGTGCAGCAGCTTCTTCCTGTGATAATAAATCCATTTTATTAATCACGATATAATCTGCCTCTTCCAATTGCTTTTCTACAATATAAGCCGCACTGCTATGTAAGCCCGAATTTTCACCATTTAAAATAGCAGCAAGCCGCACCGGATCTACAAGAACATTCAGCGGTGATATGATCAACTCTTCCTTCCATTTATCTTTCAAGGGCTGCATAATAGTAGCAGATAAATCCGTACAGCTTCCAACTGGTTCAGCGATAATGATATCCACCTTATGCTCCTGCTTCATCATACCAATCGCATCAGCGAACCCATTGAAGTTACAGCAGAAGCAGCTTCCACTAACCTCTGTTGTTACTCCTCCTGCCTTTGTAAGAAAAGCTGTATCAACAAGTTCAGATGCCTGATCATTGGTAATCAGACCCACTATATTACCTTGCTCTGACAGCTTCTCGGCCATTTTCCAGAGAAGAGTCGTCTTGCCAGCTCCTAAGAAACCACCAATTAGTGCTATTCTAGTTTTCATAATAAATACCATCCTTTCCTGTCCCAAATTCAAGTATTAAGTCAGATACACTGTTTATTCTTTCTCCTTCTCTGACTTACAGCAACACTCTTCTTTCGTTTGAAGCATTAATTTTTGAAGTACTTGTGTAAATAAGTAACCTGCCAATAATGCTCCTATCACTGGTGCCAGTATATATACAAAGAAAAAACCACCCGAACTATCCGGAAATGCCGCTTTCCCCCATCCAAAAATCCATGCTGCCATTCTTGGTCCGAAGTCTCTAGCTGGGTTTAATCCTGCCTGAGTCAGTGAAGCAAGCAGGCAGATAACCGAGCTTACAGAAAGTCCAATAAATATGGGAGCCAGATTATTATCTGGTTTCCCCAGGTTACAACCTTCTGTTAGACTGAATATCATAAGTACCAGGAGGAAGGTACCAAAGCCTTCTGCTGCCATTGCTAGCGGCATTGATACTGACATCGTACCATCGGCTATCTTATAATACTCACCAAACATCTTTGCCACCTTCATCGATTCCGGTGTTCCTCGAACGATTCCATTTACACTTTCATAATCTGCTATACTGGAAGAAAACAATCCATAGATAACAATACCCGCTATAAATGCACCGATAAATTGTGCAATCAGATAAACAGGTACTTTCCTCACATCCATTCTCTTATTTGCAGCCATTGCAATTGTTACTGCCGGGTTCAAATGAGCACAGGATAAATGCCTCGTTGCATAGATAGCAAGACTCACTCCAATCCCCCACATAAGTGCAATCTGTACGATACCCTGATATGAATTGAATAGAACTGAAGTGGCTACTGTACCGCACCCGAATAGCACCAAGATAAAAGTTCCCAGAAATTCCCCTGCAAATTCTCTTCCATAGTTTCTCATTGATTTTGCCTTTCGTTTCGTATTTTTATGTAATATAATATATATCATACACAAGTTAAGTTTTGTACATATTTTAGATTTTCTATAATTATTATTGATATATAAGTATTTATTTTATATAATCTATATATTTAAATATATCTATATAAGAGGCTGTCGTAAAATAACCATCAGTGATATAAGGTACTCCGCATCATCTCCTTAATGCACTGTTTGGAAGACACATTCTCAAATGTATCTTCCAACCTATGTGTGTGGAAATTATGCGGAGTACCTTATATCATATATGCTTAAAATGCGACAGCCCTTTTAATTAGGCAATATTCATTCCCACTTAAAAAAGCGGAGGGAAATAGTTATACATATTACTGCAATTACAATCATTACTATCACTGGAATGAAGACACTATCAATTGGAAGGGTTATATGGCCGAAGCCTTATGTAATATATCGAATTGTAAATCAAAGAGAATAGGACATATCATAATACCCATAAGAATTATGACATGTCCTATAATGATTATATATTTGATTTGACGTTCAAATCAACATATATAAATATCTAAAATTAAAATATCTATCCTGACTAATATAACGGATACTTATCGGTCAGACTCTTAACCATCTCCATTGCCTTTGCTTTATTAGCATCAACATCTTTAACCAGAAGATAGATAGCTTCTGCGATGACATCCATATCTACAGCGTTCATGCCCCTTGTAGTCACTGCCGCCGTACCAAGGCGAATACCACTAGTAACAAACGGAGATGCAGGATCGTTAGGAACCGTATTCTTGTTACAGGTAATATTAGCTGCGTCTAAGAGCTTCTCGGTATCCTTACCGGTTACACCCATGTTCTGAAGGTCAACTAACATAAGGTGGTTGTCCGTTCCTTGAGATACAAGATTAAAGCCTCTCTTCATTAATCCGTTAGCCAAAGCCTGTGCATTTTCAATTACATTCCCTGCATATACCTTAAAGCTTGGATCCAACGCCTCTTTAAAGCATACTGCTTTTGCAGCTATCACATGCATTAAAGGTCCTCCCTGGATTCCCGGGAATACGGATTTATTTAATTTATGTTCTTCAGCAAACTCGGCACTTGATAAGATCATTCCACCTCTTGGTCCTCTAAGTGTCTTATGTGTTGTAGTCGTTGTAACATGCGCATAAGGAATCGGGCTCTCATGATATCCGCCGGCTACAAGTCCTGCGATATGTGCCATATCCACCATCAAATATGCTCCAACTTCATCAGCAATTTCCCTAAAGGTTTTAAAATCTATCTTTCTTGCATAAGCACTTGCACCGGCTACAATCAGCTTCGGTTTATTCTCTTTTGCAAGCTTTCTTAATTCTTCATAGTCAATATAGCCCTGGTCGTTTACTCCGTAAGGAACGATATTAAAATAGCTTCCGCTCATGTTTACCGGGCTTCCGTGTGTTAGATGACCGCCATGGGCTAGATTCATACCCATTACAGTATCTCCCGGTTTTAATAATGCGAAGAAAACAGCCATGTTAGCCTGTGCTCCGGAATGGGGCTGAACATTAGCATAAGTACTACCAAATAATTTATTTGCTCTGTCAATTGCAAGATTCTCAGCGATATCAACAAATTCACAGCCTCCGTAATATCTCTTTCCAGGATACCCTTCTGCATATTTGTTTGTTAAATGGCTTCCCATTGCTGCCATAACAGCTTTACTTACAAAGTTTTCAGAAGCAATTAATTCAATATGACTGTTCTGTCTGCCAATTTCGAGTGATATTGCTTCAGCTAATTCAGGATCAAATGATTTTACATCTTCAAATGAATACATCTCTTTCAATTCCTTTCCGGTTAAATTCATGGCAAGTGAAGCGGTACACCCGTTTCATTTGTACCCAGCGCACAGCTTTAAGCTATTCTCGCATTGAATAGTATATCATAATAGAAAGGATTATGGAAGTGAAAATACCTAAACCCTTCCAACATCATTCATAATAATATTTAATAGATAATATTTCTTGTAATTATAACAACCGTATTTTACAGCAAAACAGAAAAATACCTAAACCCACTTAGATAACCTGTTACTATAGGTTTTCCGGACCAAAACTGAGTGGGAGTAGTTCCTCCAGTAAAAACACCAGATAATCCTCCTCCGATCTTGCCAGGATAACAAGGAAATTCTTTGGATCAACAAATTCCCGCATTACCTGACGGCAGACACCGCAGGGCGGACAAAAATCCGTAACCAGTCCATTTTTCCCACCAACAATTGCGATTGCCGAAAATTCATGCTCTCCTTCACTAATTGCTTTAAAGAATGCGGTTCTCTCCGCACAATTGGATGGTCCGTATGCAGAATTCTCGATATTACAGCCCTTATAAATCTTCTGTTTCTTGGTCAGAAGCGCTGCACCCACTGTAAAATGAGAATAAGGAGTATAAGCATTCTTCATTCCCTCCATGGCATCCCTGATCAGATTCTTTGCCACAGAATGGCTTACAATACCCTCCTTTGAAATCAGTTCCCCTCTTTCCCGAGGTACAAGGCTGTTCCTTTGTTCATTAACCTGTGGTTTGTTATCCTGTTCATTCATAAACAAAACCTCCCTGTAATATCATTATAAAATATTAGTAACCTGAACCCTGCTCATTCTTAGCTAACTTAACTATTCTGCTTGTTCCAAGTCTTGAAGCACCAAGTTCTATAAAACGTTTTGCATCATCAAAGGATGAGATACCGCCTGCTGCCTTAATTCGAACGTCTTTACCTATATGTGCAGCAAATAAGGCAACATCTTCAAAAGTAGCCCCTGCTTTTGAGAAGCCTGTTGAGGTCTTAATAAAATCAGCTCCTGCCTGTGTTACAAGCTCACACATTTTAATCTTCTCATCCTCTGTAAGTAAGCAGGTTTCTATAATAACCTTAAGGATAAGCTTACCGCATGCTGCTTTCAGCTGTTTGATCTCATCAAGTATAAGTTCGTATTTCTTATCCTTTAATAAGCCAATATTAATAACCATATCAATTTCATCCGCACCGTTTGCAATAGCATCCTTAGTCTCAAAGACTTTCACAGCGGTTGTATTATAACCGTTTGGAAAGCCGATCACGGTACAAACTTTCATTTTGTCTTTCACATAATCCTTTACCTGTTTCACATAGGAAGGCGGAATGCAGACAGATGCTACACCATAGTTTATGGCATCATCACAAATCTGTTTGATTTCCTCCCAGGTTGCCGTTTGTGTCAGTAATGTATGATCTACTTTTTCAAAGATTAATTTATTATCCATGACCATATTCCTTTCCAATGTTTTTTAAATCCGGATATCAAACTCTCACGCCGACTTACTCAGCGGCACATATCATGATAATTGTGCATGAGAAGATAATAATTGAGCCTAGCTTATGCTATTTCAAGTGCAATCTCCATCATTTCTTTAAAGGTTAATTGTCTATCCTCAGCAGATAGTGATTCTCCGGTAAATACATGATCGGATATTGTCAGGATACAGAGTGCTTTCTTTCCTGCCCTTGCTGCGTTCATATATAGAGCTGCCGCTTCCATCTCAACTGCAAGAATATTCATCTTGCGCCAGTCGGAATTCGCATCTTTGTTATCATCATAAAAAGTATCAGAAGAAAGTATATTTCCAACAACTGTCTTAATATTTAACTTGTCCGCTGTTTCCACTGCCTTACGAAGCAAGCCATAATCTGCAATCGGTGCAAATGTTCCGGGAAGCTTGTACTGAGCTGCAAAATTAGAATTGGTGGAAGCGCCCATGCCAATAACAATATCGCGAAGTTTAATATTTTCAGCAATTCCTCCTGCTGATCCAATACGGATGATGTTATCCACCTCATAAAAATTGAATAGTTCATAGGAATAAATTCCGATGGAGGGCATTCCCATACCACCTCCCATAACGGAAACTTTTTTTCCCTTATATGTGCCGGTAAAGCCCAACATATTTCTTACTTTATTAAAACAAACCACATCCTCGAGATAAGTTTCTGCAATAAACTTCGCTCTTAACGGATCACCGGGCATTAATACAGTCTTTGCAATATCGCCGGTTTTTGCTTCATTATGTGGTGTCGGTATATTCATTCTGTTTTCCTCCTTACAAAAGCTTTCCTATAGTTTTATTCCATCTTTTTTGGTTTGGATATCACTCATGACACCCAAATTAATTTTAGCATATTTTGAAGAAAAAGGCAATTCACCTACCCCTGATATTTGCTATTCCATATCATGTATAATAACCTTAAAATCTATACCGGAATAAATGAAAATGTTTTATCTTCATTATTTCATAGCAAAAATATTATAAGCTTTTTTATACTTTTTATCAATTAACTGAGAGTCGGAAGAATTTTTAAAATATAAATAATTATATTTACATAAAACTGGTTTGATGGTCATCCTATGACCACCAAACCAGTTTTAATAAGTTTGCTCTGTTATAAATCCGCTCTTCCTATCTACGATATACCAACCATAAGTGACGGTATGTCCGACACCTGTATCCGTATCATCTATTACAAACTCATAGAGATGAATCAGATAATCCTTTTCTTTTCCTGTTTCTCCTTCATAAACAAGGTAGTAATCTGCTGTAGCCAATTTATAATAGTAATAATTTTTATCGGAGTTTTTTTCATACACTTTATCAAAATTAGCAGCATAACACACTTTAGCCAAATCAAGAGCTTTCATAGGTGTTAAGCTTAGTTCAGACGTTACATCAGTTCTTATAAAATCTGATACACTATCTAATTTATGATTCGGAATGGCTATCATTAGTATGATTAACAAATTCAGTATCAGCCTTCTCATACTACCTCCATACTGTTTCACCGCAGCTCAAAACCTCGAAAAAAAAGGAGTAAGCACTTTTGTAGGAACTTCCGAGTGTGAATTATATTTTTAATAAGCACACACCATCTACTAATTATACATAGTAATCATAATAAAAAGCTGATAGCCTGTACAGCTTAATCAGCTTCTCACATTACAAATAGATTAACATATTTTACCATCACTTACAATCTAAAATGAACACAAATATTCGACGGTATCAAGCATAAAACCTACGATTTATCTATTTCTATTGGCAATATAAATCTACTATTTCTTATCCGATTTTGACTCAATAAGGCTTGCTCTCTGGATTGCCGTATTTCCATATCGGTCTCGGATTTTGTCAATCGCATGATCCAACTTTTCCTTTTTTTCATCTATTTCAAAACCGAATAAATTCATCTGGCGTTCTGCCGTATCGGATACTAACTTGCTAGTCTGTATTCCTAGGTTCCTTATCGGTGTACCATCCCACAATTCATCAAACAGCAAACAGGCTACTCCGTGAATGGCATCTGTATTATGGGTAGGACTAAGTAGAGTCATTTGGTGTGAACTGTGTTTAAAGTCTGAATCTACAATACTTACGGAAACTACATTTGCCATCATATCATCCCGGCGAAGCCTAGCCGCAACTGTCTCTGCCAAAGTAAGTAAAATCATTTTTGCTGTTGTTTCTTCCTCGACATCAAAGGAAATTGTCGTTGAATTTCCATAACCTTTATTCTTAACATCCTCAGGGGATATTATGGAGGCATCCATCCCATTGGCAAAGCTGTGAATCACTTCCCCATGCTTTTTCAAATGGGATTTTAATATTCCAACGTCCATCCTAGCAAGATCTCCTATTGTATAGATACCAAGTTCATTAAGCTTTTTTGCAGTAGATTTACCCACAAAAAATAATTCCCCAACCGGAAGTATCCACATCTTATCCTTTATTTCTTCCGGATAAAGAGTATGGACTCTGTCCGGTTTCTGAAAATCAGAAGCCATCTTTGCGAGCAGCTTATTCGTGGAAATACCAATATTAACTGTAAATCCAAGCTCGTTCTTCACTCTGTCCTTCAGCTTATAAGCTGCTTCCACCGGTGGGCCAAATAAGGTTGACATTCCAGTCATATCACAGTAGGCTTCGTCAATTGAGCATTGCTCTACGCAGGGAGAAAATTTATTTAAAATATCAATAAAAGCTTTTGAATAATCCTCATACATCCGATGGTGTGGTTGAACCAAAATAAGATTCGGACATTTCTTTAAGGCATCCACAAGCGGTTCCCCCGTTTTCACTCCGCATTGCTTGGCAAGAGTTGATTTAGCCAGTATGACTCCATGCCGCTTATTCTTATCTCCGGCAACAGCTGATGCAAGTTCTCTTAAATCTGTTGCATCTCCGTTCTGAAGACGGTGTACCGCTTCCCAGCTTAAAAATGCCGAGTTCACATCTACATGAAAAATCACCTTATCCATCCGGTTCATCACCTCCACTTAACTATATCATATAGGATGAGGGTGTCAAAAGTCAGAAATTAACTAGATTTATGAATATACGTGTATATATATCAGATGGCGAAGACCGGCTCAAGCGACCGTTGCATAAAAACTTTTATATAAAGTCAATTTCGCTTGAAGGTAAGGCGAGTCCAGATGAATATATATGCACGTATATTCATCTCACTACATAAATCTGACTTTTGACACCCCAATTCTAACTATATCATAGCAAAGTCAAACTAGACTGTAAAGAATAAGAAATAGTCTCATTAATCAACAAAAGGGTTATGATAACGTATCAAAATAAAATATACGATATCATAACCCATATTGTTTTAAGCTTATCTATTAATCCGTATCTTTTTTATCTGTCATATGATTTTCCACCTCTTGCGAATCTATACTCTTAGATGAATGATCATTCGGGTTGTTGCTAGAAACGGTCGCCGCAGTACCTTTGTTTATATCATACTTTTTTATGATTTTTCGAATCACAATTACAGCGATTAAAATAACAACTCCCCAGATCAGAAGATAAGGAAGGTTAACAATTAGCCATACAAGAAAATTCTTAAAGCCTTCGCTGATGTTATAAATCGTATTACTAAATCCATCGCTAATTCGGTCAGAAAAGGTCGGTTTCTTTTTTGCTACTGGTTTAATTCTTTCGACCTCTTTGATGCTCAATCTAACCGTACTGTATTCCACCTTATTATCATAGGATCTTAACTGACTCTCATAGTTTTGAAGCTCGTAACGGATCTCACTCAAACGGCTTTCCAGAGTTATAATACTCTCCAATTTCTCTGTTTTTTCCAGAATAGCAAATAAGCGATCCTGTTCAATCTTTAAGGTTTTTATTCTGCTCTGGGCATCTATGTATTCTGGGGTTACGTTTTTGGTCGAGCTTTCATTATTTATTACATTCGCACTCTCATCCACTGTGCTAACAAATTCATCTGCCTTGGCACTAGGAATTCTTGCTACGATTTCACCTGACCTAGTTACATTACCGTCATAATAGCTATTACCGTCTATAGAGGAGCTTTCTACATATCCTCCTAGACTGTTTATTTTTTCATTGATTTTCTTAATCAGAGTATCAAAACCCTTGGTTTCGACCTCCAAATTAAAGTTCTTTATAATCTTTTCCTGTGTTAACGCCTGTAACTGCTTTGATGTAAGTGCGGATGAATTCCCAATTCCATCCGCCTCGCTCTCTCCTGATGAATTTTTTGTCGGTTGCATTTCCACATCTGTAGTGTCATCTTGTGCTTTATCAGAAACATCATACTCTGTACTCGTAGACGCTGTACCGGAATCCTTAGCTGTATCTGTTGTATCATAGTATGCGGTACTCTTATCTTTTTTTGCACTGGCGCAGGCAGTGACCATAATCACCATAATCAATAAGACACCTACAAAACTTATTATCCTTCTTTTCTTCATAACTAACAACTTTCTTCTCGTCATAATTACCCTCCTCACCGCTAGTATGCGGTTTACATTATAATCTCCTCCTAAATAAACTCCTGTGCATGAATGAAAAGTAGTTCTTAAATAATACATTTTACTTAATTGCTTCAATAATTAGACGTTCTATACTTTTATTGGGTTTCATTTTTTTACTTTTTTATAAGATGGTGAAATCGTCTTTGCCCCGTCATTTGATCTTGCAGCACATATAGACTTGCTGCGAAGCTACCCCCCTGTTTGCTAAACCCCATTAAACTATTTCAAGGATACATATTTCCTACATCTAAAAAATATATTATTATGTGCTAAATTAATAGATCGAGGCGTAAAAATGGAATGTCCTTATTGTAAAAAATCTAATATTGATTTTGGTCTTATCAGAGGCGGTTACCGTACCTATTTTTTCTCCGATGAAAACAAAGATAAGTTGATTAAGAATCCTGTACCGATCAAAGCGTATTTGTGTAAAGAATGTGGTATGATTTATTTAAAAGCAGAAAAAAAATAGGCTGTGGGATTTTGTATCGGTTAGTCATGATATAAATCATCAAAATAACCTGATACAAAATCCCACAGCCTTCATTTACCAAATCACAATCTTTCAATCTGTGGCTTTATCAGTTCCATCAGCCGGTCCATCCGGTCAGTTAGATATAAATAACCCATCAATGCTTCCAGCCCGGTTGCCGTACGGTATTCTACAACTCCGGCATTTTTTGCCGTGGTAAAGGATTTCGCATTCCGTCCACGTTTAAATACTGCCAACTCCTCCTCGGTCAGCTGATCCTTGATTAGATGATACAGATCTGCCTGAGCGGAAGCTTGAACAAGTTTAGAGGCACGCTTATGAAGCTTATTCACTGGAGCATTTCCACCTTCCACTACTGAGGTACGAATAATCAGATCAAAGATGGAATCTCCGATAAATGCTAGTGTAAGAGGGGAATAGGTTTTGATATCCGTCTCTGGCAGGTTAAGAGCGTCCTTAATATACTGCACAAAGCCCCTAATTTCTGTATTTTTATCTAATTCCTCTTCCATCTAACACCCTCTCTGGTATCTTCTAAAACAATACCCTTCTCCAATAGAAGATTTCTTATTTCATCTGCTTTTGTAAAATCCTTATTCTTTCTTGCATTCTGTCTATCCTCAATCAGCTTTTCTATATCAGAATCCAATAGTTCTTCTTCTTTGGTTGTCTTAATTCCAAGAATCTCACAAAGGTTTACCAGTCTTTCGTGGAACAACTTAACGAATTCAATACTGTTATCTCCACAGCAGCTTATGTTGGAGAGCTTAACAAGTTCAAAAATTGCTGCAATTGCATCCGCCGTATTAAAATCATCATCCATCGCATCAAGAAACTTCTTATTTAGAGCCTCCCCTTCCGTAACAATAAGCTGTTCATCCGAGGTAATATATTCTCTGCTTAAGGTACCACTATTTAATAAATGCTCCAATTGTCCAATTGCGGTAAGAATTCTTGTCAGGGAATTCTTTGCCGATTCCATCAACTCCTTACTAAAATTCAATGGACTGCGGTAATGGGAATTCAACATGAAGAAACGAACCACTTGAGGATCATACTGTTCACATATCTCACGTACCGTAAAGAAATTACCCTCTGATTTCGACATTTTCTTATTATCAATATTAATAAATGCATTATGCATCCAGTATCTTGCAAATTCTTTTCCGTTCGCTGCTTCACTCTGAGCAATTTCATTTTCATGATGCGGGAATACTAAATCTTCACCACCTGCATGTATATCAATCTGATCACCCAGATATTTTTTACTCATCACCGAACATTCAATATGCCAGCCGGGACGCCCCTCGCTCCAAGGTGAGTTCCAATAGGGTTCCCCTTCCTTCTTTGGCTTCCATAGTACAAAATCCATCGGATCTTCTTTTTCATCGCTTACTGCAATACGGATACCTGCTTCCAGATCATCAATCTTTTTCTTTGATAATTTGCCATATTCCTGAAAGCTTCTGGTTTTATAATAGACAGTACCGTTTTTCTCATAAGCATGACCATTCTTTATTAAAGTCTCTATCATATCAACCATTCCGTCAATTTCCTCGGTGGCCTTCGGATGATGGGTAGCTTCCTTAATGTTCAAAGCTTCCATATCTTTTCTATATTCTTCAATATAGCGTTCTGATATTTGCGCTGCACTGACCCCTTCTTCATTAGCTTTTTTAATAATTTTATCATCAACATCAGTAAAGTTTGAGACATAGTTTACATTATAACCACGATATTCGAGATATCTTCGAAAGGTGTCAAAAAGAATTGCCGGTCTGGCATTACCAATATGAATATAGTTATATACCGTAGGCCCGCAGACATACATCCTGACCTTGCCTTCCTCCAATGGAATAAATTCCTCTTTTTTCTGTGTTAACGTATTATAAATTCTCATCTCATTTCCTCCGGCTGTTATTATATATTTCAGTTAATTATGAAACTCATAAATTCTAGATATCGTTTTGCAATTACCTAGTTATTATATATTATTTTAATTCTTCTTTATTCTTATTAAGATCTGCTTCTAACCGGTCAAGCTTATCGTATACATATTTTAATTCATGTCTCAGGCAGATATTTTCATTCTGAAGGCAAACAAGATCCTTTTGTAACGGATCCGGAAAATGTACCTGATCAAGATCCTCACTCGGTATTTTTATATTATTCATTTTTACAACTCTTCCTGGCACACCGACTACCGTAGAGTTTGGCGGAACCTCCGAGAGCACCACGGAGCCTGCTCCAATCTTGGAATTCTCTCCAATCGTAAATGATCCTAATACCTTAGCACCCGCACTAATCATAACATTATTTCCCACGGTTGGATGACGCTTACCCTGTTCTTTTCCGGTTCCTCCAAGTGTAACTCCCTGATATAGTGTTACATTATCTCCGATAATTGCTGTCTCACCAATTACCACTCCATGACCATGATCGATAAATAAACCTTTACCGATGGTAGCACCTGGATGTATCTCAATCCCGGTCTTTCTAACTGTCCGCTGTGAATACCATCTTGCAAGAAAATAATGCTTCTTTATATACAGACGATGAGCAATACGATAACGGATGATTGCTTTAAAGCTTGGATAGAGAAATACCTCCCAGGATGTTTTAATTGCCGGATCCCGTTCTTTTATAATATGCATTTCCTCTTTTATATATTTTATTATACCCATATTGGTATCCCCTTTTTAATAAATATTCAATATAATTTTTTTGGTATATCACATATTTCTATACAACAAAAAACCGCCTCCAGATATAGAGGCGGTGAAAATCGCGGTTCCACTCTATTTGTATACATTTATAATACAAGGTGCATACATCTTTTCCATATAACGGCTGTTACCGTGCCCAGCTAAACAATTGTCTCACCGAACCAGCTCCCGGATGCACTTCACTCACATCTTTGTAAAGAATGCTTTCAGCCGAGGACATTCTATCTCTGATACGAATTTATGAGTTACTTTTCCGTTCTTCGCTTTTAAAGTATATTTATTTACTATGTTATATTGTATGCATGGATAAATATTTTGTCAATATCAACTTTATGTGAATTCGTACGGACTTAACATTTACCGTAAAAGTTGAGCCTAGCCAGAAATTTGGCTGGATGATTGCAATCTATATCTCCGATTCGGAAACATAGATTGCAATCATCCAGCCAAATTTCTGTAATAATCTACCGCTTCGAACAACCGCTGCAGCTGCTACATTTACTGTCTGCTGCATTAGTATCCGGGGTAACATTATACTGATAATTCATCATATTCTCTAATAAACATACTGCATTCGCTGCAATCCCCAAACCCTCTCCGGTAAAGCCGAGACCTTCCTCTGTGGTTGCTTTTATATTTACTCTGTCTTCTTCAATCTGAAGAGCTGTTGCGATATTGCTAACCATCTCCGGTAAATAGGAAGCTAGCTTTGGCCTCTGAGCTATAATCGTTGCATCTATATTCTCTACCATATAAAGCTTCGCTTCTATCAAAGCTTTCACCCGTTTTAATAGCTCAATACTGGATATTCCACGGTAAGCCGAATCGGTGTCCGGAAAATGCTTCCCGATATCCCCGAGTGCTGCAGCTCCTAATAAAGCATCCATAATAGCATGAAGCAAAACATCAGCATCAGAATGCCCAAGTAATCCTTTTTCATAGGATATCTTAACTCCACCGAGAATTAAGTCCCTTTCTTCTACTAATTTATGAACGTCATAGCCTGTTCCAATCCTCATGGCTTTATATTCCTCCTTTTTCTTACTTTAAAACCTATCATGCATTGTCTTAAACTTATTAATACATCTAACTCTAACCCTACTATTTTAATTGATAGGATAAATATTCCATGCCATCTTCAAGGGATTTCCAAGCAAATGTTGTACCCTGTAAAATCATATAACTAGGGCAGCTGTTTTCTTTTGGTATGGATATAGAACCTGGATTCATATACACATAGTCCTCATATTCAACATACTTTGGAACATGAGTATGTCCATTCAGCAGAATATCTCCTTTTTGTAAAGGTGGCAGATGATTTTCATTGTATTGATGGCCGTGGGTTGCATATAAAACATGAGCTCCAGCCAAAACAACGGCATAATCAGCCAGTATCGGAAATTCCAAAACCATCTGATCAACCTCAGTGTCACAATTACCGCGGACGCATAATACTCTATCCTTAACTTCGTTAAGCATAGTAATAACTTCCTTCGGCGCATAATCTTTCGGCAAATCATTACGTGGACCATGATACAAAATATCCCCAAGCAAAAGTAGCCTATCGGCATTTTCATCCTCAAATGCTTTCAGCATATGTTTACAATAATAGGATGAACCGTGTATATCTGATGCTATCATTAATTTCATAGATTATTCCTTCTTTCCTTCTTGTAACTCTTGAAATATTTGCTTAATGCTCTTAAGCAAGATCGGATGAATATAGTACGGAGCAATTTCCATTAATGGCGCCAGAACAAACTCCCTGTTAGCCATATCTACATGCGGAATTATCAAATTATCATCTTGATAAACAATATCATCAAATAATAAAATATCAACATCCAATGTTCTAGGCCCCCAGTGGATCTTTCTTTCTCTGTTTGCTTTCATCTCTATCGATTGGGTTAATGACAACATTTCTTTTGGTTTTCGAATTGTTTTAATACATACACAGGAATTTAAAAAATCATCCTGGTCAAGATAACCATATGGTTTCGTTATCATTCTCTTTGATTCAGCAACATTTTTACTTAGTGGGTCCTTATTTAATTCCGAAATCGCCATATCTAAGAAAGAAGCTTTATCACCCATATTGGATCCTAATGCAAGATAAACCGTATGCCATTCTTTCGAGGTAAAAACTGAAACATTCTTGAAAGGAAGTCCTATCGGTGCCCATGGTTTTTTTACTTCAACATCGACCTTTTTTAACCCTGGAAATTTAATTAAAAGCTGTATTCCGATATAATTAGCTACACTTTCTATTAAGTCAAAGCTCTTTTTTGTAAATTCGCCTTCAATAAAATGACAAACTTCACTATAACTAATTGTATCTTCTATTCTATCATTATTTTCTGACTTTATAAATTCTCCATATAATACAAGGGAAACCAAAAATTTTTGCCCTAACCGCTTTTCTTCCTCAAGAACTCCATGATATCCATACAATTGTAATTCTTCAATTATTATCTTGTCCAACAATTTATCGGCCTCCATTCTTATTGATGACGTAACTATCCAGTCTCAGCGTTCCTTACGAAACGCACATTTTTAAGTACATGTACACATAATAAACCGAGTTAACTGAGATAACTAAATTATTATGGTATAACATTATTTAATCTAGAAATTCTTTTTACAATGTATTATAAAGCTTATTTTGATTATCTCCAGCTTTCAGAATTTCTTCTGTCATTTTTAATGTTCTTAAATTTCCTTTCACATTATGAACACGGAATATACTGCAGCCTTTTATACGTCCAATTACTGTAGTAGCCATCGTTCCCTCTTCTCTTTCATTTACATTAAGATTTAAGGACAACCCAATCATTGATTTTCGTGATGTTCCTAATAGCAACGGATAACCTAATTCAGTTATACTTTCTAAGTGTTTCATGATAAGAAGATTTTCATCTAAGCTTTTCGCAAAGCCTATTCCCGGATCCAATATGATTCTATCTCTAGTCACTCCTGAACTTATTGCTATATCAATACTTTGTAACAAATCCTTTTTTACATCCTCAATTAAATTCTGATAATTTCCTTCTTTTCGATTATGCATGATACATACTGGTATCTTTTGTTCCGCCAGTAAAGGTGCCATCATACCATCCCATTTTAAACCCCAAATATCATTTATCATATCAACTCCTACCCTTATACCGGCAGAAGCCACCTTGGTTTTATATGTATCGAGGGAAATAGCAATATCAAATCTCTTTTTGATTCCCTCGATTATCGGGCATACTCTATCAATTTCTTCTTCCTCAGAAATCATTGTATAATTAGGTCGAGTGGACTCGCCACCAACATCTATCATATCGGCACCATCATGAATCATTTGTTGTGTATGATAAAGTGCAGAATCTAAATCAATATTATTTCCACCGTCCGAAAATGAATCAGGAGTTACGTTTAAGATACCCATGATATAACCTTTATTTTCAAAATCAAAAATCTTATTTCCAATTTTCATTTTAGACGCGGCTCCTTTTTATTTTCGTCTTTGTAATTTCATACATAGCAGATATATTTCTCCGTTCCAGCACTTTCTTCAGAAATAAGTGTTTTAACATATTACTTTCACCCATAATAGTATTTGCTGTATATACAATATCTCAAATTATAAATTTAGATATTATCTAAGTAATTAAAAACTCTGCTACTTAATAATAGATTGTTTTGTTTTTCTTTGATATATTCCAATAACATTGTTCATATGCCGAACAATGGAAACATGTCCTGGATAATTGATCAGCATGATTCATTATATAACATAAATTATCCTCTACGTTATGAGTGAACTCTTTCCCTTTGTTACCATAATTTCCATGATTACCCTGATTGCTATAATGATTACCGTATTTACCATGCTGATCACCATGAATGCCATGATGATGGATTGCATTTAATATTTGATTCTGTTCGATATCTGTGAAGCCTATCTCGTCCAGTATCACTCTGGAAATTTCAACGGAAGCTTCATTATGTGGTGTTCCCACCGAGTATTGTGCTCCTCTTCCAATATCATGTAGAAGAGCTACAGCATATATGATTTCTTTCGGTATCTGTAGGTGCTCTTCCAAGTTAATAATATACGCTATTCTCGCAACATCTAATAAATGCTCGATACCATGCTTACAAAATTCACGGTTAATTTCATACTCAGTGATCTTATCTAATGCATCAATGTAGCTTTTATGATTCAACAATTTATCTATTTTATCCATTATCTAATCCATTCTATAAGAACTTTTTGATATTATATTGTTAAAGCAAATTAAAAACCTATTCTAAATTTATGTCCTTCTTATTAAAGCAAACTTAAAACTTCTTTACGATATTCATTATTACTTTTCAGTTCTCCATACGCTGATAATGTTACCGCTTTACTTCCTACATTTTTAATTCCTCTCATTGACATACACATGTGTTCTGCTTCCACTTTTACTATTACACCTTCAGCGTTAACAGATCGCATAATAGCCGATGCTATTTCTTCTGTAAATCTTTCTTGAATTTGAGGTTTTCTGCTATAAAAATCAACTATTCGCGCTAGTTTAGAAAGACCAACCACTTTACAATTTGGTATATATGCAATACTTACTTCTCCATAAAATGGTAATAAGTGATGTTCACACATAGAAAAAAATGTTATATTCTTTTCTATCACTATATTTTTATTGTCAATTTCAAATTGTTTAGCAAGAATCTCATCTCCATCTTTATTCACTGATGAGAATATATCTTCATACATACGTGCAATTCTATCAGGAGTTTCCAGTAATCCTTCTCTATTGATATCTTCTCCGATGCCCTCAAGTATAAGCTTTATTCCTTCTTTTACTTTGTCATAATTATACATTTATCTTCTCCTATTGTACCTGATATTATAGTTTGTCTGATAAGAGGCGCAGGTGCTACGCCATGCATCTTGATTATCGGATCATGTTTTTGGTTCCGATAATATTAGTTATCAGAAATTGTATTCCTAATTTCTGATAAAAGGCGCGGTTTTTGCGCCGTGCATCTCGATTATCGGATCAGTTCTTGGTTCCGATAATATTAGTTACAAAGAGCCTTTTTTGAGCATAAAAAAATATCTCCTTTGCAGACCTTTTACTACAATAAGAGATAAGACCAAATAAATATATCTGATATAACTATTCAACAATCTCCTAGAACTTCGAAGAATTTCTAGTTAGACAACGCTTAATTACGTCTTTTAGCATATTATGTGCACATCGATTCGTAAGAACTGCTATGACTGAATAGTCACTATTTGATTATCATACTGTAGCAGCGGGATGCGGGCCATGTACCGCAAGTATCCTTTTCGTCCGGATGACAACTCCCTGTTCACCCAGCACTTAACGCACATGTTCCTACTCTGCTTCTATCATTTTTTAACCTAAGTATAACATAGGATTTTGATTTTGCAAGGGTTTTCGCAATTACGTATAAGGATTAGGGTGTCAAAAGTCAGATTTATGTTGTGAGATGAATATTTGTGCATATATATTCATTAATCTAGTTTGTATCTGACTTTTGACACCCTAATCATATAAGAAATTTACATAAAAACAGCAGTAATCACCGATTACTGCTGTCCCATTTCTTTATAGTAGCGAAGGACGGATTTGAACCGCCGACACCGCGGGTATGAACCGCGTGCTCTCGCCAACTGAGCTACTTCGCCATATTTTCATGCTTTGCATGAAAATGGGACCTATAGGGCTCGAACCTATGACCCTCTGCTTGTAAGGCAGATGCTCTCCCAGCTGAGCTAAGATCCCTTTCGAAAGTAGTTTAATTATATTCATTCATGGCTGCTTTGTCAATAGAAAATTATCCTATTCTTTTAATTTTATATAATATTCCAACAATTGTAGCTTATTATGTTTTTTTCATTGACTTTAATTCCAGATACTCTTCTGCGGTAAGATTATATTCTCCCAGTCTTAATTGACCTTTATCATAATGCAAAATATTGATGCACGTGTTTTTTAATCTTATCTTACCTGTTCCGGTCTTACCTGCACTCAATACAGACAATACAGCATTAATTGATGCTCCATGTGATACCATAATGATATTATTCGATTTAAATTGTTCTCCATATCTTTTTATACAAGAAATCATTCGATGGCACAATTTATCCCAAGGCTCCTTATCATCCTTTTCACCCGACGCATAAAAAGCCTCTCGTTCCTTGGGTGTCATTCCGGAAACCTTAGAAAAATCCCGTTCAATAATTTGCTTCTCTATGATTAACTGTTCTGCAGAAACAATGTCAGCAATAATTTCGGCTGTCTTACTTGCTCTTACTAAGGGACTTGTGATTACTGCCTTAAAATCATCACCCTTTAATGCATTACCGCACTCAGCCGCCTGCATAATTCCAACCTCATTTAACGGAACATCTTCTCTTCCCTGAAATCTCTGCTGGATATTCCAATCAGTCTGTCCATGTCTGATTAAGTATACTTTCATATGAAGCTTCTCCAATTTTTTATTTGATATTTATTCTACAGTAATATTTCAGAAATTGCCACTTAAAATTACATCATCTTCCGCATTACCTTTTATCTCTTAAAATTAAGGACGCATATCTAAGATGTATTAACAAATCCATCTATTTATGCGTCCTCTATTTTACTAGGTAGTATATCTAAACATTAACTGATACCGTTTTCCCGCTGATTTCAAATATTTCTTTCACCTTCTGTATAAGTTCCTTATCAGGTTCTTTGGTGTCAGAAAGTTTGTATTCCAGACCAAGCTCCTTCCATTTGTATTCACCCATTTTATGAAATGCCAGTAGCTCAATCTTGGTGACATTAGGATAATTCTTAAGATAGTCCGATAATTTTATGACACTATCTAGATTATCGGATAATCCAGGAACCAAGACATACCGAATCCAGGTATTGATATTATAGGCCCTGAGATAATCCATTAGATTTAGTGTAGGAGACAGGGGAACCCCAGTTATATTCTCATATACGATAGGATCATAATTCTTAATATCCAAAAGAACAATATCAGTATAATCCAAAAGCTTCTTTACATCTTCGTTCCATACATAGCCCGATGTATCAATTGCAACTGATATATGATTCGGTTGTAGTAATTTGACAACTTCCAGAATAAATTTTGCTTGGAGAAGTGGTTCTCCTCCGGTAAAGGTTACTCCACCACCTGAGAATTCCATAAAGGACTTATATTTGATAATTTCTTCCGCTAACTGCTCGGGGGTATATTCCGTCCCCTTGTTAACCTCCCAGGTATCTGGATTATGGCAGAATTGACAACGCAGGGGGCAGCCCTGCATAAAAACAACAAACCTGATACCAGGGCCATCCACAGTACCAAAGCTTTCAAGGGAATGAATTCGTCCTATTACGCACATATTTCTACCTCCCTTTCTAGTGATACAATATCTATCATTTATAAGTTTCGCAATTACCTATAGTGATACAAATAACAAACGATACATGCATCGAACTTCATATTAATTAAAAAGCCTACCTTTTGTAATGCGAATTATACTTTTTATCATTTACACTATTCCTTAGGAAATCCGGCATTGCATCTGAAGCATTCTATTTCTTATCTCTCATGAAATGTTCTATGAATGACATCCAACTGCTGTTCTCTGTTGAGCTTAATAAAATTTACCGCATAACCGGATACTCTTATAGTGAGCTGAGGGTATTTCTCCGGATGCTCCATCGCATCAAGAAGAGTCTCGCGATCAAATACATTTACATTAATATGATGCCCATTACTATTAAAATATCCATCCAGAAGTCCGGAAAGATTATCTACCCTCTCATCCAGATTCTTTCCAAGTGCCTTCGGAATGATGGAGAAGGTGTAAGAAATTCCATCCTCCGCATGCTTATAAGGAAGCTTAGCAACGGAAGACATAGAGGCAATTGCACCCTTTTTATCTCTTCCATGCATCGGATTAGCTCCCGGTGCAAATGGTTCTCCGCCCTTACGGCCGTCCGGTGTGCTACCTGTTTTCTTACCGTACACTACATTAGAGGTAATTGTCAGGACGGAAAGAGTTTGCTTCGCCTCTCGATAGGTTTTTACTTTACGTAATTTATTCATAAACCGTTCTACTATTTCAATTGCAATTTGATCCACTCTGTCATCATTATTACCAAAAGCAGGATATTCCCCCTCAATCTGATAATCCACAGCAAGACCTGCTTCATTACGGATCACCTTAACTTTAGCATATTTGATTGCAGATAAGGAATCTGCCACTACGGACAGACCTGCTATGCCGCATGCCTCCGTACGAAGGATGTTGATATCATGAAGTGCCATCTGAAGCCTCTCATAATTATATTTATCATGCATAAAATGAATGACATTCAATGTATTAATATACAATTCGGATAACCAATCCATCGTCTGATCAAACTTAGACATAACTTCATCATAATCCAGATACTCTCCGGTAATCGGAGCAAACATAGGAGCAATTTGCTCACCGTAAATCTCATCCTTACCGCCATTGATTGCATATAATAATGCCTTTGCAAGATTAGCTCGCGCTCCGAAGAACTGCATCTGTTTACCAATCCTCATTGCAGAAACACAGCAGGCAATTCCGTAATCATCTCCCCAAACATCTCTCATGATATCGTCACTCTCATATTGGATCGAACTGGTATCAATGGATACCTTAGAGCAGAATTTTTTAAAGGTTTCCGGCAAGCAAACGGACCAAAGTACAGTAAGATTAGGTTCCGGAGCGGGACCTAAATTATATAATGTATGAAGAATACGGAAACTACTCTTGGTTACCAAAGTTCTTCCGTCAAGACCCATTCCACCGATGGATTCTGTAACCCAAGTAGGATCTCCGGAGAACAAATCATTATACGAAGGGGTTCTAAGGAAACGTACCATTCGAAGCTTCATGACAAACTGATCCATCAGTTCCTGAACCTCTTCCTCTGTGATTTTACCGTTTCTTAAGTCCCTCTCATAATAAATATCAAGAAATGTTGATACTCTTCCTAGACTCATAGCAGCGCCATCCTGCTCCTTAATAGCCCCAAGATAAGCAAAATAAGTCCACTGGGTAGCCTCAAAGGAATTGGAAGCCGGTTTACTAATATCAAAGCCATAGCTTTCTGCCATCTGTTTTAATTGCTTTAATGCTTTAATCTGCTCCGATAATTCTTCCCTAAGTCTGATATCCGGAGATTCTAAAGTAGGGATCTCCAATAGTTTTTTCTCCTGTACTTTTTCCTCAATCAAGAAGTCTACACCGTATAACGCAACTCTTCGGTAATCACCAATGATTCGTCCACGTCCGTATGCATCCGGAAGACCTGTAATAATTCCGGTATGTCTTGCCTTTTTCATCGCATCGGTATATGCATCAAATACACCATCATTATGTGTTTTTCTGTTCTCGGAATAGATCTCTTCTGTTTTCTTATCCAAGTGATAGCCATAAGCATCCAAAGCATTCTTAACCACACGGATACCGCCGTTAGGCATAATTCCTCGTTTTAATGGTTTATCCGTCTGGAAACCAACGATAACTTCATTCTCTTTATCCAGATATCCCGGACCAAAAGCTGTGATTGTTGAAGGAACTGAAGTTTCTGCATCAATGATCCCTTTTTTCGCTTCCTCCTGCATCAGTTCCATTACTTCTTTCCAGAGCTGTGATGTTCTTTTGGTCGGCCCTGCAAGAAACGAAGCATCTCCCTCATAGGGTGTATAGTTATGCTGGATAAAACTTCTAACATTTACATCCGTTGTCCAGCTACCGGGTTTAAAATCATACCATTCTTGTCTCATAAAAATCCTCCATTCTGACATTCATTATTTTATAATGACATCAAACAATTGTGAAGTAGTATATTTTAACAAATAGTATTGATTGGTATGGATTTCATAAGTGATTTCCAAACCATTTATTAATACATAATAATCATATTATATTATCAAATTAATGTCTATGGTAAATAATAATAGTAATCATTGCTATTATATGAAACTTATATCAATATTGCACAAAGTAATTATTGTTAAAATATTTACATTTCTAAATGACGTCTAATTTTTTCCATTAGAATTTACATGAAAAATGCACCTCCGAATGTAAGATTTTTTATCTTATCTAACATTCGGGATGCACTTCATTCATTGCACATACATAAAGAGTCTGAATTGTTTAATAACTTCCCTATGATATCTTCCCTTAATCAATTTTATTAATCTTTCTAAAACTTTAATCCTCCGTAATACCCAGCACTATCTTGGGTTTTCTATGACTTCCTTTTACTTTCAGTCACAAAAAATATTTCACTTCATCATAGACTGAACAATAATATATTCTTTTAAAGAATTATAACCTCATCTTCCGAAACTGGTATTGTAATATTAGTAAATTGATAATCTTCAACTAATTTCTTCATTTCTTCCGCCTCTACAGTACCTGCAAAATTAATTAAATGTGTCCCAATCAATTTCTGTGGATGATAATCACTGATTATTTTTAGCAAATAACTTAAATGATGATGGATCGCAAATCTTCTATCATCCCTTCCGGTAATAAAACCTTCATCCACAAGATTACATATTACTACATCTAAATCCGTTATCGAATCTGCCATATCTTTTATAAGATTACTATCACCTGTTATATAAATATTCAATCCCTTCGCTTCAATTAAATAACTATTATGTATCGGTTTCCAGTTAATAAAATGTTGGGTTGTTATGCTTTTAATGCAAAACTCATCAAAGGAAAACTTATCCGGTTCATTATTATTCGGTGAGTGCATAACCTTAATTTGATTTACTAACGCTTTCTCATTTTGTAGCAGTGGTTGCACAATCGTTGGCGGTCCAATAATATTTATATCTAGCCCCCTCACATCCGGCAAACTATTAATACTAAAATGATCTGCATCATCATGTGTAAATATCAGAAAATCACCATGATTTATCTTTTTCGGCTGATTTATTGAGTTGAAGGCATCAAGCAATAACCGTTTCGTTCCGATTTTAATTTCCAATGCTCCAACTCCAAGTGCCCGTATTGCAATTTGATTCATATTTACCTCTCCTACTCAATTTACTTAATGATTTGATATTTAGCAATCTGTATTTTTATGCAATATTTTATATTAAATTTAACTTATTATAATATTTTGCCAGTCAACTTACAAATACTATTTTCAACCGTACTATTTTCAACTTACTTTTTTACTTTTTTAAACTTTTTCAAATGTATTCTGTTGAAAGGCCTTAATGTTTTATATATCTTAAAAATTCAATAAGTGAATGCCGAAATTTTGCCACTTTACTTTCCCTGTAATATATCTCAAACGGCACCCGGCTTAATACCAGAGAATGATTTGAAGATGCCATAGGTAATTGTCAATATAAAAAAGAGCTGCGTACTGGCGGTTTTTTAACCGCTAGTGCGACAGCCCAACTAAGAATAAGTCTAACATATGTTACATTATATTATCTGTCATTCCGCCTGAATATCTTTGAAATTAGTATTATAGCTATTATTTTCTTCAGGAATAGCGTTTGGCTCTACTTTTCGAAGAATAAAGAGACCATATAAAAACAATGGAAATAAAATGATTATTGTACTTATCATTTGTGTAACTGTTGTACTTACAACCTGACCAAAGTTTCCGTTCTTAATTATTTCATCGAAATTCCCACAGATATCAAAACAGGCATGTGTAATCATCAATGGCCAGATTAATCTTGTTCTTATCAGACATGCTGAAAAGAAAACTCCAAAAAAAGTTGCATATATCATCTGAGTAATCACTGTGATTAAAGTTGAGCGCCCCATGATAAAATTAATGAGATGAAACACACCGAATAAAATACTTGAGGTTAAAACCGCAAAATATATCCCTTTTTTTGTTCTGCCCCATTTCTTCATCAGTAAGGTTGTTACAAGCCCTCGGCATAATGTTTCTTCAAAAAAACCGGTTGATAAAAACACCAGCAAAAATGAAATTAAAGTACTTGGTTTTGAAAAATTAATTGAAGTTTTTCCACTAAATACAGACCAGCCATTTATTACAGAATACAACAGTATAGGCCATACCAGCCATATCTTTTTCCAATGTCCCTGTTTTGTAAAGCCTGCCTCCTTCCTGATACCTAAGTAAGCGATCATAAGTAAAATAATCAGTCCGACAAATCCCTGCTCCAAAAATCCAGTCATATAGGCTGCTCCCTGTTTATCAAGAAAGCCATAAAAGAATTTTTCTATTTTTAATTCAGTTAAAATTATTGCTAATATTAAGATGATCGTTGTAAAAATAATTGGATATTTAAATATAGTTTCTTTCCAATTTCTCATATAATCCTTCTTTCCCGCTACTGCTCGCATTTCTTTTTAAACAATGCACAACTGCCTATGAATCCACCGATAATAAAAATTATAGAAACAAAAAACTTACTAATCATTTCATAGCCCTCATACCCCTCCTTCACATTAAGATAAAGGCTATCGCTATTCGTCCTAAAATCCCATATACCTGTGAGGTAATAGAAAACCGATAAGAACGTCATGAGAGAGATACCTATAACAATCGATAGAATCAGAGTTAGTATCTTATCATATTTACGAACATTGGGAATACTATTTACCGCTATAAAAATAAACATTATGATTATTAATAAAATCAATATCCCTAATAAATATTCCAGAAAAGATCTGAAATTTTTAATTAAATACATTGATGAGCCCTTATAGCTGCTCATGAATGAATATAAAAGCTGTGTAGCCGCTATACCAGTAAGATTAATACCAAGGGAAAGAATCAGTTTACTCGCTAGAAACTGCCATGGCTTTGATGATATAGATCGCTCCAACTGATAGGTATCTCTTTTCAGCCAATTAACTGCTTCAGTAATAGATAATAAAAATGTGGCTCCTGCAAAAAACAAACCGAATAGTGTTCCTAATAAATCAAAAAGATAGCTAATAAATGAACGGTTATCTTGCCAGGTTACCAATATAAACATAACAAAGATACAGCTAAAATAGCTACAATATAGCCAGTAATACTTTCTTATATAATTAACAAAATCCCATTTTAGCAGTTTAAGCATTTTGAAATACCTCCAGATAACATTCTTCTATCGACTGATTATGACATTCTCTTATATTTTCAGCTGTTTCACTAAAAATCACTTTACCCTGATTTAGAAATATCACCTCATCAAGAAGTGTTTCTACGTCCTTAACCTGATGTGTTGATATTAATATCGTGCTATCCTCACTCTGCCCTCTAAAAATAGTTTTCATAATCTGATTTCTAGCTAACGGATCTGTTCCCCCAAACGGTTCATCAAGTAAATACAATCTTGCCCGCCTGGAAAAAGTCAGCATAATCAATACACGTTCTATCATCCCTTTTGATAATGTTTTTATCTTATCTTTTTCGTTTATTTTCAGGAAACTGCAGAGTTCCTTAGCATATGACATATCAAAATCAGAAAACATATCCGAATAGTAATTCATAGCATCCACAACTCTCATCCAGGGGAATAAATGATTTCTATCCGGCATATAAGAAATATATTTTATAGTTTGGGATTCTGACGGTTGACCACAGATCTGTATATTGCCGGAGTCCGCATGGCAGATGTTCATTATTGTCTTAAACAATGTAGTTTTGCCTGACTGATTCGGCCCTAATAATCCTATCACTCTTCCGCTTTCCAATTCAAAATCAATACCATTTAATATCTGTCGATTTCCTATCCTCTTTTTTAAATTTTTTACTGTTATTATCGAACTCATTGATTTAGCGCCTTTCCAATAATTTGATATATTTGAGATTGACTGTATCCCAAACCCTCCATTCCATGAATAAATTTCTCGATGATTTCAGAAGACATCTCTTCCTTTAAGCTGTTAATTACTTCTTCATCCTGTGTAACAAAGCTTCCAATGCCCCTTTGTGTAAAGATCACTCCCTGTCGTTCCAATTCCATACAGGCTCGGTGCATCGTATTAAGATTAACTTCATATTTATCTGATAACGTTCTCACCGAATCGATCCTTTCTCCACGACTGATAACCCCTGTTACGATATCTTTCTTTATACTATTCATAATCTGTAGGTAAATAGGGGTTGTCGTATTATATTTCATAAATTACATCACCTCGTCAGTATTAGTGTTATATGTACATAGTACACTAATACTGAAATATGTCAAGTATTTTTTTCCATTATTTAAATATAAACTAAATTTCACCGTAGAATTGTAAAAACGAACAGGTAATGAATTATTCCATTTCGAACTATTACATTACCAGCTTTTAAAAAATCTCAATCAATTCCTGTGCTATATTCAAAGCTATGAATTATTTAAATAGATGTAACATCAACTGTTCAAAGAATTAGCAGATATAGATGATGGAACCTAAGTATGGAATGGTACTAACAGATCGACTTAAGAAAAACTTAGGTCACAATAGAGGATATAGGGAATGTCACATTAATCCAGATTGGTTGTTAATGTATAGGATACGGTAACGTATTTTAGAATTGAGGAAGTTAGGTTTGGGTGTCATATGCCCTAATCAAGATATAGAATTGAATATAATTGTATTTATTCATCACCATAGTTCGATTAGAGTTTATGACACCCAAACCATATATATTTATAAAATTCTATTTTTTATGCAATTGTATTTCTTATAGATTACTATAACCCATCAGACTTTCATCAACAGCTTTCGCAACTTCCCTGCCCTCACGGATTGCCCATACGACCAAAGACTGTCCGCGATGCATATCGCCTGCAACAAATACTTTATCCACATTAGTCTTATATTTGCCTGTTTCTGTCTTCACATTCGTTCTTCCATCCAGTTCAATCTGGAAGGCTTTTGCAACATAAGGTTGAGTTCCTAAGAAGCCTGCTGCGATGAGTACAAGATCAATCTCAATTTCCTTCTCACTGCCGGGAACCTCTACCATACTGTATCGCTTGTTCACTTCATCGAATTTACTTTCAAGACGAACAGTAATTGCCTTGCACACATTACCATTCTTATCTGCGATGAATTCCTTCACTGTTGTCGTGTATGCACGAGGATCACTACCATACATTGCGGCTGCTTCTTCCTGACCGTAATCAGTCTTGCAGACCTTCGGCCATTCAGGCCAAGGATTGTTCTCAGCTCTCTGATCTGGAAGTTTAGGCATCATCTCTAGCTGAATTACTGATTTTGCACCTTGTCGGATGGATGTTCCAACACAGTCATTACCGGTATCACCACCACCGATGACAAGTACCTTCTTTCCCTTTGCAGATACGGTAAAATTCTTGATTTCATTCGCATTAGTTGTTCCTGCATCAAGTAAATCCTTGGTTGCAGATTTCAGAAAATCTACTGCAAAATAGATACCTTTTGATTCTCTACCCGGAACCTTAATATCTCTTGGGTTAGATGCACCGCAGGCAAGAATGACACTGTCAAATTCCTTCATTATCTTATCTGCCTTATAATCTTCTCCGACATCCGTGTTCGTCACAAAGGTTACTCCCTCTTCCTTCATGATCTGCACTCTGCGGTCAATAACTTGCTTCTCTAATTTCATATTCGGGATTCCATACATCAAAAGGCCGCCGATACGGTCGGAGCGCTCAAATACTGTTACTGAGTGTCCTCTTTTATTTAACTGGTCTGCTGCGGCAAGTCCGGAGGGTCCGGAACCGATCACAGCTATTTTTTTACCGGTTCTGATTGTCGGAGGATTCGGTTTAATATATCCTGCTTCATAACCATATTCAACAATCGCATATTCATTATCTTTTATGGTAACCGGATTACCATTTAAGCCACAGGTACATGCAGTTTCGCATAGTGCAGGGCATACTCTTCCGGTAAACTCCGGAAAATTATTAGTTTTCAGAAGGCGAGATAAGGACATCTTCATATTTCCTCTGAATAATAAATCATTCCATTCTGGTATTAAGTTATTTAACGGACAGCCAGAAGCCATCCCGTTAATCATCATGCCGGACTGGCAAAAAGGTACACCGCACTCCATACAGCGAGCTCCCTGGCATTTTCTCTCCTCCATGGAAAGAGGCTGATGGAATTCATTAAAATGCTTTATTCTATCCTTTGATGCTTCGGCTGTTGTTTCCGTTCTTGCATATTCCATAAATCCTGTTGGTTTTCCCATAATAACCTCCTATTTCCTTGTGTTAGCAAAAAATGCTTCAATCTGTGCCTGCTCACTGCCAAGACCCTTCTCTTCCATCATAACGATGGTCTGCAGCATACGTCTATAATCATGAGGAATAATCTTCTTAAATTTCGGAAGATAATCCATAAAGTGATCAAGGATTTCTTTTCCTTTATCTGAGTTCGTATATTTTACATGCTCAGTAATCATTTCCTTTAATTCAAGCACATCGTATTTTTCAGTTACTGCTTCAAAGGAAACAAGACCCTTATTCAGCTTCTTATATAAATCGCTATCTTCATCGAGTACATATGCAATACCACCACTCATACCTGCCGCAAAGTTCTTTCCTGTTTTACCAAGGACAGCAACTCTACCGCCAGTCATATATTCACAACCATGATCACCAACACCTTCTACAACTGCCATTGCTCCGGAGTTACGAACACAGAAACGTTCTCCTGCAACTCCATTTATAAATACTTTACCGCTTGTAGCACCGTAAAGAGCAACATTACCGATGATAATGTTTTCTTCGGTTTTGAAAACGCTTCCCTTTGGAGGATAGGCAATCAACTTACCACCGGAAAGACCTTTACCAAAGTAATCATTGCTGTCACCTTCCAGTTCAATGGTAAGACCCTTCGGGATAAATGCACCAAAGCTCTGTCCACCACTGCCTTCGGCCTCAATTACGAAGGTATCATCCGTAAGGCTTGTTCCGTATTTCTTAGTAATCTCAGATCCTAAGATAGTACCAAAGGTACGATCCGTATTAGAAATCTGAACTTTAATTTTCTGATTATTCTTTTCATTTAATTTGAACTTCCTAAGAAGTACTTTTTCATCAATGGTTTTCTCCAGCTCAAAATCATATATTTGATCTGCATTAAAATGAACTCCTTCACCCTGCTCAGTGAATGGGTTATTTAAAACTGCATTTAAGTTAACTAATTTTGATCTTTCATCCTCCTTACAGGATTCCTTAACCTTTAATAAATCCGTACGTCCCACTAACTCATCTACTGTTCTGATACCCAGTTTCGCCATGTATTCACGAAGTTCTTCTGCAATAAAACGCATGAAATTCTCTATATATTCGGGTTTACCAGAGAAATTCTTACGTAACTCAGGATTCTGAGTTGCAACACCTACCGGGCAGGTATCCAGATTACATACACGCATCATGACACAACCCAAGGTAATTAAAGGTGCTGTTGCAAAGCCATATTCTTCTGCTCCAAGAAGAGCAGCTACCAATACATCGCGACCTGTCATTAATTTACCATCGGTTTCAACAACAACTTTTTTACGAAGTCCATTCATAATCAGTGTCTGATGTGTCTCTGCCAGACCTAATTCCCAAGGAAGTCCCGCATTGTAGATGGAGGTTCTGGGTGCTGCACCGGTTCCGCCATCAAAGCCTGAGATAAGGATTACTCCTGCTCCTGCTTTTGCTACACCGGCTGCAATCGTACCAACACCTGCTTCGGATACCAACTTAACAGAAATTCTTGCATTTTTATTGGCATTCTTACAATCATAGATTAACTGTGCAAGGTCCTCGATGGAATAGATATCATGATGCGGCGGGGGAGAGATTAAACCTACGCCAGGAGTTGAATGTCTGGTCTTAGCAACCCAAGGATATACCTTTTCAGCCGGAAGCTGTCCGCCTTCACCGGGTTTTGCTCCTTGTGCCATCTTAATTTGGATTTCTTTTGCACTTACAAGGTATTCACTTGTCACACCGAATCTACCGGAAGCAACCTGTTTGATTGCAGAGCATTTGTTCAGTCCGTCTTCTCCTACACTTAATCTCTCAAGACTTTCACCGCCCTCACCACTATTTGATTTACCACCAAGACGATTCATAGCAATTGCCATAGCCTCATGTGCTTCCTGAGAAATGGAACCGTAGGACATCGCACCGGTTTTAAAGCGTTTTACAATATGATCAACACTTTCTACCTCATCAATGGGGATCCCATTTTCAGGATAGTTAATCTCTAATAGACCTCTTAAATTAACCTTTTCCTGTTCCGAGGTAACCTCTTTGGAGTACTCCTTGAACATATCGTAATTGCCTGTTCTGGTGGACTGCTGAAGTAAATGTATTGTCTTAGGATTATACAGATGCTCTTCTTTACCGCTTCGCATCTTGTGAGAACCCGCACTATCCATGGTCAAATCAAGATTTAATCCCAGGGGATCAAATGCTTTGGAATGTAGGGCATCCTGCTGCTCCTCCATTTCCTTCAAAGTTATACCGCCGATACGGCTTACGGTACCGGTAAAGTATTTATCAATCACTTCCTTGCAGATACCGATTGCTTCGAATATCTTAGAACCCTGATAGGATTGGATTGTAGAAATACCCATCTTAGACGCAATCTTAACAATACCATGAAGAACTGCATTGTTATAATCATTCACTGCTGCATAATAATCCTTATCCAGCATGTTACTGTCGATCAGCTGGCGGATTGTCTCCTGAGCGAGGTAAGGGTTAACTGCGCAGGCACCATATCCAAGCAAGCATGCGAAATGATGTACATCTCTCGGTTCCGCACTTTCTACAATCATAGCTAGAGCGGTTCTCTTCTTGGTTCGAACCAAATGCTGCTGAAGTGCTGATACCGCCAGTAAGGATGGTATCGCCACGTGATTCTCATCCACACCACGATCGGACAGGATAAGGACATTCGCCCCTTCCTTGTAAGCACGGTCGGCTTCCAGACAAAGATGGTCAATCGCTTTCTCCAGAGAAGTATTCTTATAATAAATCATAGGAAGAACTTCAACCTTAAATCCAGGCTTCTTCATATGCTTAATTTTTAATAAATCCGTATTCGTTAAAATTGGATCGTTGATTTTAAGTACACTGCAGTTTTCTGCCTTTTCTTCGAGAATATTACCGTCCTCGCCAATATAAACGGAGGTAGCAGTTACGATTTCCTCGCGTATTGCATCAATCGGAGGATTCGTTACTTGTGCGAACAGCTGCTTAAAGTAGTTGAATAACGGAGGATTATTCTTTGACAATACCGGAAGCGGCAGATCAACACCCATGGCTGCAGTTGCTTCTGCTCCGCTGCTTGCCATCGGAAGGATGGTTGTTTTAAAATCTTCATAGGTATAGCCGAAAGCTTTCTGAAGTCTAGCAAGCTCTTCATCACTATACTCGGTTACCTTCTTATTCGGTATCTTAAGATTCTTAAGCATAACAAGATTCTGATCCAGCCATTCACCGTAAGGTTGTTTCATCGCATAACTGTTTTTCAGATCTTCATCATCAATTAAACATCCCTTTACGGTATCAACCAGAAGCATTTTACCGGGACGTAGTCTTTCTTTTCTAATAACCTTCTCTGGAGGGGTATCCATAACACCAACTTCAGAAGAAAGTATTAGATAGTCATCACTTGTGATATAATAACGGGAAGGTCTCAGACCGTTACGATCTAGAATCGCTCCCATAATGTCACCGTCGGAGAAAAGAATGGAAGCAGGTCCGTCCCAAGGTTCCATCATAGTTGCGTAATATTGATAGAAATCCCGTTTTTCCCTACTAATTGCAGAATCATTGCTCCAAGGCTCAGGAATGGTAATCATAACTGCAAGTGGAAGATCCATACCGCTCATGATTAAGAATTCCAGTGTATTATCTAACATTGCAGAGTCAGAACCCTCCACGTTAATTACCGGAAGCACCTTATGAAGTTCTCCCTTTAAATGCTCAGATTCCATGGTTTCTTCTCTGGCAAGCATTTTATCTGCATTTCCACGGATGGTATTGATTTCTCCATTATGAACGATCAGACGGTTCGGATGAGCTCTTTGCCAGCTCGGATTCGTATTAGTTGAAAATCTTGAGTGTACGATCGCAATTGCGCTCTCATAAGCACTATCCTGTAAATCTTCAAAAAAGAGACGTAGCTGATTTACTAAGAACATACCCTTATAAACGATGGTACGGCTTGATAAGGATACCACATAAGTATTATCATTGCTCTGTTCAAACAATCTTCTTGCAATGTATAGCTTTCTGTCAAAATCAATGCCCTTTGACACCTTAGCTGGTCTTTTAATAAAGCATTGCATAATATGGGGCATACAGGCAATCGCTCTTTCTCCTAGGGTCTGGGGTTTAATTGGCACTTCCCTCCAGCCTAAGAATTTCATACCTTCCTTCTCGATAATAATCTCGAACATCTTTTTCGCCTGATTACGGCTTAATTCATCCTGCGGAAAGAAGAACATACCAACACCGTAATCACGTTCTGCGCCAAGATCAAATCCGAAAGGTTTTGTTACTTTTGAAAAGAATTTGTGGGAAATTTGAAGAAGAATTCCTACACCGTCACCGGTCTTGCCATCTGCATCTTTACCGGCACGATGTTCTAAATTCTCAACAATTTTTAAAGCATTTTCAACTGTCTCATGTGTTTTCAAACCTTTCATATGCACAACTGCACCGATACCACAGTTGTCATGCTCAAAACGGGGATCGTATAATCCCTGTGGAATCTGTTTTATTTCCTCTCTGATGTTCTGCTGCATATACATTCCTCTTTCTTTCTATGAAAAATTATGATTGGCTCGGGTGTCTTAACCCGAACCATGGTTATTCATGGCAAAAAAATAAAGCGCCCTAGACTTCGCAACTTGCTCAGTCTAAAACGCCTTCGTTTTATGATGTTGATTATAATATAGAATATTCTTATTTACAAGCACAAATTTAGCTAAAAACATCGAAAATAATTATTTTATAATAAAATTAATTATTTTCACCTAAGATAATAAGGTTATGCCATGCAATATGTTAATATTATTAAGTTTGCAAATGTTTTATCCAGTCATTAACTAATGATTATCAACAGTCGATATAATAAACAGGATGATACATAGTACAAACGAAAGGATCTAAGTGAATGGATATTAAACAGTCCTCTTTATCTCGATATAAATCGAATAAGCCTCAAACCTCTCGAACTGCCTCAGAGGTTAGTAAAACCTCTTCTTCCAGCCGGGTAAAGGATTCATCTGATTCTACAGCGCAGATGATGAAGCAGCTTGGTCTTAAGGAAGGGCAGATTGTAAAAGGCCAAATTATCGACCACCGTTTTCATGAGGTACGTATTCAGTTAAATCCGGGTAATCAGGTAATTACAGCAAAGCTATCCACCGATGTGCCCCTTTCCATTGGACAGGAAGCAAGTTTTCAGGTAGCAGAGGGTTCTTCTGATCAGCTCGTATTAAAATATCTTCCTAACGAAGCCTCCTCCGCAATAGATTCCATGATACAGAAAGCTTTATCAGCCTCCGGACTGTCTAATACTGATAAAAACAGGGCAATTGTAATGGAATTACTAAACCACGGAATGCCTGTTGACAAACAAACCCTTCAGTCACTCATTAAAGTGTCCTACATGAACCGTGAGGCTTCACCATTAACGTTGGTTTTGATGTTCAAGAATAATATTCCAATGACACCTGAAAATATCAGACAGTTTGAGGCATATCAGAATGGTTCCCACCAGCTTTTAAATAATATAAGGGAGATAACCGATAGTATAGCAAGGCTCTTTACACAGCAGGAGGGTTCTGCTACCGATGAAATATTATCAGGTGAGCCAAGTAACATAATACAATCCACCGTCACAGAGCAGTCTACATTCCCTGTTAATAGCAATTCATCCGTAGCTTCTCTGTCAAATGACATCGGATTAGAGGCTACTAAGTCAAACAACTTATTATCAGAAAATTTGGGGAACATAGTAAACAATCAGGAGATGTCACTGAATCCTACTGATATCAATCATAGTACCGTGTTAGGAGCTGGAGCTTTGCCGTCTGATTTGAACAAACCGTTTAATCAACTGCTTCAGATTAATGATAAATTAATTAAAATAATATTTAATACTGCAGATAATACCACGTCAAACCCTCTGATAAATCTTACAGATCAGTTAGAGTCTGCTACTTTGCCTGCACCATCGGAGAATCCAGGGACGCTTACTGTAAGTTCTGCTATGCAGGACAGCCCCGAATTATTGTCCAATTTTATGAATTCCAAAGAGCAAACTGCTTTACTTGATTTATTAGGCAATTATCAGGGCAGTGATGAAATAAAAAGCCAGATTGAAAACAAAACAGCTACTTTTAAGGATATCCTAAGCTTTATTCAGGAGAAGCTACCTGGACTAAGTGAAGAAACTGCGAAAAAGTTGCTTCAGTCTCCCGAATATACTAAACTTCTGGAGAATGCCTTCCTGCAAAGATGGACAATTACTCCTCAGAAATTAGCGAAAAAAGATCCTATTCCTGCACTTTATAAGAATCTTCGAGAGGATATGGAGCAAATAAGTCACATTATAAAGTTAAGCACCAGTACAGTCGAAGAGCTTCAACTTCAAGAGCCTGTAAAAAAGTTTCAAGAAAATCTGCAATTTATGAAGGATCTTAATGAAGCCTTTACCTATTTACAGCTGCCTGTTCAATTAAGAAACAAGCAGCTGCATAGTGATCTCTATGTATTTACGCGAAAAAAAGCTCTTAAGGAGAAGTCGGATCATATCAGTGTTCTTCTTCACCTTACCATGGATAATCTTGGTCCATTAAATGTCCATATTTCCTTAAACCAGAAAATGATTCAGGCAAAATTCTATATGGCAGATTTTGCAGCTGAACAGATCGTAGCGACAAATATGTCATCCCTTTCGGAGGCTTTATTAAAAAAGGGGTATACTTTACACAGTGAAGTTGTAAACTCCTTTCAAAAGCCTGATTTTAGCAAGGATTTTATCGAGGAACATACTATGGACAATGATGTGAGGCGATATACCTTTGATATCCGTACCTGATTATTCTAATTCCTTTACCCACAATCCCAGTCCAACCTCGTAGGCTGTGCGGTAAGCTACTGACCCCTTCTTACATGTAATATTAGGTACATAACCATCAGGGTCAATATTAAATGCTGTATTTTTAATCAATTTAACACTATCCGGTATGGTTAACTGATTAACCGTTGAGCCGATAAATGCGTAGTCACCTATCGCCTTTACTCCATCATTAAGAATTACTGTCTGCACATTACAATTGCTAAAGCTCCGATCCAAAAGTTCACTGACCGTCCCAGGTACCGTAATTTTATTATATTGGTAGCCCAGATAGTTGTCATCAGAATCTATGACGCGTGCTCTCGTATCTGCATCGGAAAAAGCATATGCATTAATTGCTGTAACAGTGTCTGGTATCGTTATCTCTTTACCCTGACCAACATATTTTAATAAGGTTCCATCTCCGGCAATCAGATAATCCTTTACCTGAGTAAGATAATTAGTGCCATCAAATATACTATAGCCGTAATTTACTTTATTTTTTGAAAAATTTACTGCGCTAAGCTTTTCGCAATTAAGAAAAGCTTTCGATCCAAGGGTTTGCAGGCTGTCCGGTAGTGATATCTCCTTCAGTGTAATACAATTTTCAAAAGCATTGTCTCCAACTGTTTGGATTCCTTCTTCAAATGTAACCTTCTCTAAGCTATTGCAATTTGAAAACGTTCCTAGACCGATACCCTTAATGTGATCCGGAATATTTAAAGTCTTCAAATTCTTATTATTCTTAAATACTTGGTCTGCTATATACCAGATATCATCCGGTAATACTAATTCAGATTCATTTCCTTTATAAGCTACCAGCATATGATTGAGCTTAATATACTTTTCTTTCGATCCAGTAAGCCATTTCGTATTAGTAAAAGCCTCAGCACCAAGTTTTGTCAGATTTGCATCTCCTGTTATCTTGGACAGATTTACTGCATTATTAAATGCATAATCTTCTATTACAGTCAATGAACCAGGAAGGGTAATTTTAGTCAGCTTACTGCAGTTCTCAAAAGCATAGGCGCTAATATCCGTCAGTTTTCCCGGCAGATTTATCGTAGCAAGAGATTTACAGCCCTGGAATGTATATTCCTTAATTTCTGCCAGTGCTTCAGGAATATGGATCTGGGATAAAGCACTGCAATTACGAAAAGCACCTTCTCCGATATATGATACCTTATCCGGAATCGTAAGCTTCAGAAGGTCTGAATCTCCAGCGAATACTTCGGCTCCAATATAATTTAGCTGTTTTGGCAATACCAACTTGTTCAAGCTGATGCAATTAAAGAAGGCTTGATCATGGATTACAGTTACACTATCCGGAATTGAAATACTTTTTAATTTCTTACATTTTGCAAATGTATATTCTTTCAAAGCTTTTATCTTTGATGGAGATGCAAAAGTAACTTTCTCCAAGCCGGAGCAACCGCCGAATGCTCCCTCTTCCAGATTGCTCAATGATTTAGGTAATGTAACAGATTTCATCTTATTACAGCCATAAAATGCATTAAGTCCAATCGAAACGAGCTTGCTTGAAAAAGGAAAGCTTGTTAATTGCGTGCAATACATAAATGCATTTTCACCGATATAGCTGACATTCTTCCCGCCTGTTATTGTTGTCATAGATCTACTATAGCTGAATGCAGAATCATTGATGGATTTCACCTTTGAAGGAATATCAACTTTTTTATCACTACCATTATACTTAAGGAGAATACCATCTCCAATAATCAGCATTTTTGTCTTATCATTTTTTAGCCATTCTGTTTCAGAAAATGCATTAACTCCAACAGAAGTAACACTTTTTGGAATCGTGATATCCTTAAGATTATTACAACCGGAAAATGCATCCGCCTTTATCGTCGTCACACCAGATGGTATCACTACCTTCTCCAAAACACCGTTATTACTAAATGCATTTTCTCCAATTACTGTTACCCCATCCGGTATGGTAACACTGCTATCGCTGCCGCTATATTTCAGTAATTCACCGTCTTTTATCTCAAAGATAGAATTTTCCGCAGCAAAGCTTTTTTGAAAACCGGATAAACCTATTATGATTATAGTGAATAAAAATAGTGTCAGTAGCTTCTTTGTTATTTTCATGATTACTCCCCTTTGTCTGTTATATTTTAACAATACCATTCTAAACAACAATTGACAAATTGTCAATCATTTGTAATATAAGTAATATTTGCTATTACCTACATTGAATACCTTATGAGTTCTGTTATAAAGGCAAAAAAAATGTTGCCATTGGTTAAACAGCAACATCTTCCTATTTTATTAAGTTATGCTTTCTTCAGATTCTCATCATACTCATCAAAAACATAAGACAATACGTCAGCCATACCAACAAACTGGCAGCCATAAACTGTGATACCGTCCTCGACCGGCTGACTTCTGATTATTTGTACAACACAGTGAAGGGTATCTTCATTGCCCAGATTCATATTGGCATTAAAATAATATCCGATGGGTAGAATACTCTTTGATTTAAATCCAATACCTGTCTTTGATATGTCCATCACATCAATTGGTGCATGTAAATTGCTAACCTGAACATTATCCTGCTTATAGAGATGATTTATCTCCAGCGATAATGTAATTGGCATTCTTTTTGCTCTCCTTCGTTCTTCCATTATCTTCATCCCCCAATAATATAGTTAAAACATAATTTTATTATATCGTAACTATTACTAATATACAATATAATCAACTGAAAATAACCATTTTCCAAGAATTGGTTTCATCAGAAGTGTACTACTAGTTTCCAAACTAAATGCTCTATAATAGGCTTAAATTCAATTACTTCATCGATATAAATAGCTTGCATTTTCCTCTTATGTTTTATTTCTAACATAACATATTGCCGCAAAAAAACTCGTATCTTTTGAGGTTATATGGTATTTCTCTCTATAAAAAAACATTAGAGATTACAACTCATAAAACCAACCGTAAAGGGCAAATGTTCAAATATTCGTGTACTGTCATGGTGAAATCCATTAAGCTGATACCATTCTTTTAATACAGTATTCTCTTCAATAATGCCGATTGTCAGCATTTTAACTCCCAGTTCCTCTGCTTTTTGCTTTATAAAATCCAGCATGATTTTTCCAAACCCATAATGACGGTAATGAGGGATTACCGTTAGTTTCTCCAATTCAGCCTGGGAATTACTTTTCAATTCCAATTGCATAAAACCAATAATATGATTGTCTATCTCAGCAACATACATTTGATTGCCCTTATTCCAATCAGACCTTAACCTCTCCGAGTTAATAAAAGCTCCATTCGTCGGACAATTCTCAAGAGTTAATCCAAATTTTTCTGCAACCGTACCAAAGCCTTTTCGGATTACTCCTGCACACTCTTCTATTTCATCTTCCTGCATTTTTCGGATCTTGACTTCTTTCATCGACATCCTCCTAATCTTCTTGATTTTTCTTTGATTTAAGAATATCATTAATCTTAAAATCAGTAAAATTCATAGAATCAATAATATAATTCAAATATTTTGATAAGAGGGATGGAGCTGCCGGATATTAAATGCAACGCCCAAACGGAGGATATTATGGAAATCAGGAATATGATATCGTTTCAAAAGATCTGTGAACTGAATAGCTTTTCAAGAGCAGCTTTAGAGTTAGGGTATTCCCAGTCCACGGTGACCATGCAGATAAAACAGCTGGAAAATGAATTGCAGGTTAATTTGTTTGACCGGATAGGTAAAACAATACATCTGACAGAAGACGGACGAAAATTTCTTACCTATGCAAATGAAATCATACAAACTGCGAATAACGCAAGACAGGCATTGAATAAGGATTGTACCCCTAAGGGTGACATAAGAATTGGTATTTTGGAGTCTGTTTGTACCGCCTACCTGCCAGGTATTCTTAACCAGCTGCATGTCTCTTACCCACTAATCAGCACGATTATAAAAATTGGTACCTTTGACGAGCTTGCGAATATGCTGAATGCAAATCTGATCGATATTCTGTGGACTTTTGATCTGCCAATCGAAATTAAGGAATGGAGTAAGGTATATTCCTATACAAATGATATCTGTATCATCTCATCTTCGGATAATAAACTGGCATCAACAAAAATGCTTTATCTAAAGGATATCAAAGGAGAAACCTTTATTCTTACAGAGCATAGCTGTAGCTACCGAAACATATTTGAAAAAAAGCTGAATGTTTTCGACACTCAGCCCGCTGTATTTCTGGAAATAGGTAATACTGAAATCATTAAGAAATTTGTTGCGGCGAATCTTGGAATTTCCGTACTTCCAAGATTTGCTGTCTCTGAGGAGCTTTTGAGCGGAAAAGTTGTATGCCTCAATATCTCTGATTTTAATTTAGAAATGGAAGGTCAGTTATTTGTACATAAAAACAAATGGATCACCCCTGGATTAAAGGCGCTAATCAATTTAATACAGAATTCAGAAGATAACTGAACATGATGAATTATACTAACCTATGTTTGCAATCTATTTAATAATCAGAAAGGCATGATGTCATAAAACTTTACGAAATTTGAAAATAGTATAATCAAAATTCCTTCCGTTATGAAACATCATGCCAGGCAATTAATCAATTTATTAATCTTAAATCCTTATTATCAAAAGTTTAAATCAATTAATATTCTTATTTATTACTGTTCTTGAAAACATGGCGGTAATAATCGTTCTTAAGAATACTATCTGAAACAGCAAACTTATTCTTTACTACTTTATTTAAATTGCTAACATAATCCTTCGGCAGCTTTTCATCCGTTAGCTTAGTTACTTTTCCATTTTCCGCATTATACTTTATCTTGTCGGTAATAAAGCTGCGGTTGGATAATATGACAAGTGGCGAGGCATCCGACAGAATATCCTGACCCATAAGAAGCCTGGAGTCATAATCCAGTCCAAACAGGTTAGAAAGGGTAGGCAGAATATCCAGACTGGAGCATGGTTTATCAATTTCAACGTTTTCCTTCATGCCTTCGCTCCATAGGATGAAATGATTCTTGTATATCTCAAAATCAGGGTCAACCTTATGTCCAGCTGCTTCATCAATGATGCTTTTATCCCAAGCGTATGGATAATGATCTGCGCTGAGGGCAATTACAGTACGATCCGCTACCCCTGCTTCCTCAAGCTTTGTAATCAGCTTTGCTAGAGCTTTATCCAGCTCTATCTGACATGCAATATATGCTTTCACATCCTCCGAATAAGGAAGATCCTGAACCTCTGCTCTATTTTTATATGACATCATATTTCCTGAAAAATTATAATTCATATGTCCGCTGACCGTCATATAATATACATGAAACGGTGTCTCATTCATATAATCATCCACCGTTGAATTAATCATTTCCAAGTCTGACTCCGGCCAGGCATTCGGATGCTCTAGCTTAAGCCCGTTTCCTTTCGCTATAAAATCATATCCTAGATTTGGGTGCGTCTCATTTCTCTGATAATAGGTATAAGAATTATTATGGTATGCTTTACTTGCAACACCAAGCCTATCAAATTGATTGCCTAAGGATAGCGGCCACAGATTCTTCCGCCCTTTATACATATTCCTGATTCCGGTTGGTATCAGTCCGGTCAAAGAGCAGTATTCTCCATCACTGGTACTGGTCTGCCACAACGCCGTGTAAAAATTATTGAATACAAAGCCTTCATGCGTCAGCTTATACAGGGTAGGGGTTTTCTCTTGATTCACTGCAAATGGGGAAAATCCTTCCGCTGTAAGCAATATCAGGTTATATCCTTTGAACATGCCTGTATATTTATTCTTATAAGTTGGTGCAGCTGATGCAAAATACTCATCCAGCGTTTTATAAGTTTGATTATGTGTATTCTTTGCTAGATTCTTAAAATCAATATCCATTACATTCGGAATGGTTTCAATAGGTACAGGTGTTGGTGTCAGAGTAACAGCTGCTGCCGGTTTTGTATTACTAGAAGCTGGTTTTGAATTAGGTGAACTAGTAGGTGATTTTGTATCATTGTTTTGCACGGTATCGGCATCGGCCAGAGCCAACCCTCCCTTGCCTTCAAACAAATTACTAATATCGATTCTGGTCATTGTAGTAATTCCCAGCTCTTTACCGCATAAATCCGGTACCTGGGATTTATGATACAGGTCATATGGAGAATAATCTCCTTTGCCGGATAGCACCAAAGCAACTAAAGCCACAATATGAAATATTCCGGCTGAGCCTAGCAGAATAATCTGAAGCTTTAGTCCCCTTCTGGAAAAATCAATTCTTTTATTAAAGAAGATTCCTAATAAAAATACCGGAAGGAATACCAAAAGCAGACCAAAGAGATTGGCCTTGACTGCAGTTAAGATATCTGAAGAAAACTCTGATATGGCGTCCCCCGCCATTCCCAAAGATTGAAATGAAAAATACACCTTAAAAATATAAAAATAAACCAGCTGTATCGCAAAAACAAGGCAGACGATGATTGTAGTAATCCATAGTAGAATATGATTGATAATTGGTTTGAACAAACCGATGATGAAACCAGTCAGAAGTCCAAACGGTATTGCAAATAGAACAGGATATATCATTGTTAAACCAATACTGTGATAATTAATAATATGTAATACAAACTCGAGATAAATTACCATACCGATTAAAAAAAATATTGGTATCATAAAATTTTGCGCAGTTATTTTGATATAACCATTCCAAGTATCTTTGATTTTATGGTAACTGTTTTTAAATACTTTGAAAATTTTCTCTTTGAAGGAAATTGATTTACTATTACTAATAGCCATTTCTTCTAAAGCACCATCTTCATTATCTTCCCTCATGGTATCTATATTCATCATATCGGATTTTATGAGATTCTCTAACTCTAAATCATTAAAAATCTCGAAAGCTTTATCAGTATCAATCTTAATATCCTCAATCCCATCGCTATCAGTGTATCCATTATATAGTTTCTTATCCATTCAATTAATTACCTTCTTTCAAATATGATACTGCCTTTCCCACGAAAACTGCGAATATTCGCAATTGCCCCATTAATCATTGTAAACTGTGGTGGTTTATGTCCGATATCTACTTCCAGAATAATTGGTAAATTTAATTCTCCCAGAACGGATAATACTGCTTCCCCATATGTCGTATCCGTATCGGAATGAAACATAGCCGGTCTTCCAAATACAAAGCCTGCCGCCTGTTCAAACCAACCGGCTTCTTTTAGCTGCCATAGACCTCTGGTTAATGCCTCACTGCCAAGATCATAGCTCTCCAAAAACCAGAGAATTTTATCCTTACCATACTTGGAAATAAATTCTTCCGTCTTATCAAATCTGGTTCCAATCAGATTAAGAATTACGTCAAGGCAGCCCCCCAGTGCCCTGCCGTGAATGATTAGTTCCGTATCCGGTTTCCATCCTTCCGGATAAAGATTAATCCATTCTACTTCCTTTTCCGGTTCAAATTCTTCCAATCCGGTTATTCTCGGCTTATAACCGTCTTGATATTTGTCATAGCTGGTCTGAATAATATCGTTACCTTCTAATATGCTTAAATTATCCTTCAGGCAACGATGCCATTTTTGCATACCAAAGCTGCTGAAATTATTGGCATATAAGGTTGCCATATCCAAATTAGTCGTAAGGGTAAATAAAATCCCTGTGGTATCAGAATAACCCTGAATCCACTTGGGATTTGATTTAATCAAATCATAATTAATATAAGGCAGCATTTCCATCAGATAGTCTCCGCCACTTGCCGCTATGATTGCTTTTACTTCCGGGTCTGTAAATAACTGCAGAAGTTCTTTTGCCCGTGTCGGTCCATCACTGCTCCTGCCCTTATCATTCTTTCTCACATTATCCGTAACCTTTACCGGATATCCTATTTTTTCAAAATGTTTGATCCCATTTTCCAATCGGATGAAATCCACATCTGTTTCAAACCCTGCAGAGGTTGCGGTTACACCAATTTTGTAACCCTTCTCCAAGCTGTCCGGATAAAGCATATTGTGTCCTCCAATCAGAATCTTTACGAAAACAAACCTTTTTTTTCGCTAATTGCAACAACCTCATAACCAGCTTCCATTACTGCATCGTTTAAGGTTTTATCATCTATCTCTTTCTTAAGATTTACAATCGCTCTGTTTTTCTTAAGCTCTACCTTGGCCTCTACACCATCAATTGCATTAAGTGCCTTCTCAACTCTTGCCTGGCAGTGTTCACAACTCATTCCGTTAATATCTATAATTTTCTTCATTCTGATTACTCCTATTATTGTATTGTAATATCATATAAAAAATCAGTGGTAAGACGCTTTTTATACTTTACAATTTAGCATATTTTAATATAAAATTTATCTATATTATACTTCAATATTGTACTTTTTAACAAGCGAAATATAATTCAAATTCATGAATAATAATCAAATAATACATTATTTCCCCTTTTTTTTCATTACCTGGAGAATGCTGACGATAAAAATGTAACTAACCTGATAAAAAGACTCAGATTGGTTAAGTATTTCATCCAATCTGAGTCTCTCGTTTATAAAATATATTTAGGTAATTGCTAAAATATTAATTTTAGTAATTATATACACAATAGATACATTTTATGAGTTTCGCAATTACCTGATAAAATATATTAATTTATAACTTCTTTATTCTTTCTATCGCCTCTAAAGTACTCTCATAGGTACCGAAAGCCGTCAGTCTGAAAAAGCCTTCTCCACTCGGACCAAAGCCCGATCCCGGTGTACCAACGACATTAGCCTTCGTAAGAAGATAATCAAAGAATTCCCAAGAGGTCATTCCCTTTGGTGTCTCCAACCAGATATATGGGGCATTCACACCGCCGGATACGGAGTAGCCTGCTGCCTGTAAGCCCTCACGGATAATCTTTGCATTGTTCATGTAATATGCAATCTGTTCTTTCGTCTGCTTTCTGCCCTCGTCTGAATATACAGAAGCTCCTGCTACCTGCATGATATAAGGTGCACCATTGAACTTGGTACCATGACGCCTAGCCCAAAGGCTATTTAACATGACCTCTCCACACTTTAATTCTTTTGGAACAACCGTATAGCCAAGTCTTGTACCGGTAAAACCAGCATTCTTTGAGAAGCTGCGAATTTCGATTGCACAGGTCTTAGCACCGTCACACTCATAAATCGTATGAGGAACATTTTCCTCCGAAATATATGCTTCATATGCAGCATCATATATTATAACTGCTCCAACTTTATTTGCATAGTCAACCCATTTCTGTAAAACGTCTTTGGTAACTGTAGCTCCGGTCGGATTGTTCGGGTAGCAAAGGTAAATGATATCCGGCTGCTCCTTAGGAAACTCAGGAGCAAAATTATTCTCCTTCTTACAAGGCATATAGATTACATTCGTCCATTTTCCGGAATCTGCAAGGTAATCTCCTGTTCTGCCTGCCATAACATTAGAATCCACATAAACTGGATAAACAGGGTCACATACCGCAATTTTATTATTAACATCGAAGATTTCCTGAATATTAGCCGAATCACTCTTAGCACCATCACTGACAAAGATTTCATCGATTGCTATGGTCACACCACGAGATTTAAAATCATGTTCTGAAATTGCGCTTCTTAAGAATTCATAACCAAGATCTGGTGCATAGCCTTTGAAAGTTTCTTTCTCAGCCATCTCATCAACAGCACCATGAAGTGCTTGAATGACAGCCGGAGCAAGTGCAAGGGTAACATCACCAATACCAAGACGGATAATTTTCTTATCCGGATTAGCCTCCGAAAATTCTCTTACTTTTTTTCCAATTGTTGAAAACAGATAGCTTCCTGGTAACTTCAGATAGTTCTCATTAATTTTAAACATTTTTACCAAACCTTTCGTGTTTTAATTCTATATTTAGTTACTGCAGATACCTAGCAGTACACTTTACAGTCTTCTTATAAATTCACAAATAAGATTTCCTTTTATTTAATATTCTAATTTAGCTCCTGCAAATACTGTGCAGTATACTTTACAGTCTTCTTATTAATCTGCATCAAAAATATCCTTAGATTTAGATTTCAATTTCACCATGAAATACCTCGGTAGCGGCTCCTGTCATAAATACTGTATTATTTTTCTCATCATAGCGAATCACAAGCTCACCACCTAGCAACGTTACTGTTACTTCATGATCCGTAAGTCCATTCAGAATACAGGCCATAACACTTGCACAGGCGCCAGTTCCACAAGCGAGCGTCTCTCCCGAGCCACGTTCCCATACTCTCATTTTAATATGCTTTCTATCAATGACACTTACAAACTCCGTATTCACTCTTTCCGGAAATATTTTATGGAAATCAAACAGCGGTCCTATTTTCTCCAATTCAACCTTTCCGGGATCCTCAACGAAAACAACTGCATGGGGATTCCCCATGGAAATACAAGTAATCTCATAGGTTTCATCACCGACCTCAATTGGCTCTTTTACCACAATATCTTTATCCGATATTACCGGGATCAGAGAAGGGTTCGTAATCGGACTCCCCATATTTACGGTAACCAAAGTTACTTTCCCATTCTCTACGGTTAAGTCGAGCTCCTTAATACCGCTTAAAGTTTCAATCGTTAACTGTTTTTTATCTGTTAATCCCTTATCATAAACATACTTAGCTACACAACGAATCCCATTACCACACATCTTACCTCTGGAACCATCATTGTTATACATATCCATGCAAAAATCAGCTACTTCGGAGGATTTAATCAGTATTAGCCCGTCCGATCCAATGCCAAAATGTCTGTCGCTAACCTTAATTGCTGTCTCCGGAATATGATCAATTAAATTCTCGGTACAATCCACATAAACATAATCATTACCGCAGCCATGCATTTTTGTAAACTTCATACGAGTGCCACCTTTCTTAAGTTACTTTTATTTAATTACAGGGAAACTCAACCTCGATAGCCCATTTATCAACAAACTCGCATCATTTATATGCCATTATAACAAATACCCACTAAGAGGTAAACCCTGAATTTTTGTTATTATTATGAGTAAAAACAATATGTTAATATTTTTACGAAATTACTTTTGGTCTATAGCGATGTTACCTCAAAGTTTCTTAAATACTGAAAATACGCCTTATTATATATAAATCAAACTTCCCCTTAAAGCATTCAACAATCCAACTACCACCATTACCATCATTATATAGAACATTATAATAATAAAAATACCTCAATAATGCGCCAAACATTGCAAATAATGTTGTTTTCACACTCCGCAGCACCGTTCAATACGTAAAAATGGTTAGGATAGGGGTTAGGTACATAGGATTCGTCAAATGTGTTCCATAATACCGGACATCCTCAGCGATTTGTTTGTAACAGAAAGACATACGTCTTATATGTCTTAACTGTTACAAACAAATTGCTGAGGATGTCTTGGAGTTGGAACACATGACGATTTCCTATGTGCATGACCCATATCCTAACCAACAACACCTAAATCCCGGTGCCTCAAAATCCTACGTATAAAACATCTTCAGTACCATTTCTGACATTTCCACCAGATTAGTACCACTGTCCATACTTGTTTTCTGCAAATACCGATGCGCTTCCTCTTCTGTCATATTATTTCGATCCATCAATACCATTTTTGCCTTTCTGATTAGTGCTTTCTCCTCCTCAGTTCTTTCCTTTGGCTTATCTCTTTCCTTCTTTTTCTTACGCTGATATTGATAAGACATCATCTGAATCGTATTTAACAAATCATGCGTTTTGATCGGCATTGGTAAACAGACGATATTATTATCCTGACAAAACTCTAACTTTTCAGGAGAAGCAATTAAAAGCATTTCAAAACCTTTTGGCAAATAATTATTCAATTCGCTAAAATGCATATCAGAAAAACGATAGCCGCAAACAACGATTCCTTCATCTAAATCATTTGCCATAGAAACTATCTGTGATCCTAAAGTACACGATTCGCTGCAATTAAAACCATTTCTAACTAATAAATTTTTTATATTATTTGCATCCTCGTATCTTGGGAATCCAACTATGACACTATACACATCTGTTCACCTCCGTTTCTTTTCATTTTCATAATTCAATGAAACGGATTAAATTCTGTATAGATATTGATCAAGCTCCCAAGAAGTAACCTGTGTCCGGTAATCTTCCCACTCTACTTTTTTTGCTTCTATATATTTTTTAATTAAATGCTCACCAAGAACATTCTTCATAAAATCGCTATTTTCCATATCTGTAATAGCTTCACAGAGATTTAGCGGAAGTCTCTGTACTCCTAACGCTTCTCTTTCTTCATTCGTCAATGTAAATATATTTTTATCCACACTTTCCGGAGGAGTCATTTTATTCTTAATACCATCCAAACCGGCTGCAAGGCATACTGCCAGTGTTAAATATGGATTTGCCGAAGGATCCGGACATCTTAACTCAATTCTTGTTGATGCACCTCTTCCTGCGGGGATACGAATCAGAGGACTGCGGTTTGATGCAGACCATGCAACATATACAGGAGCTTCAAAGTTAGGTACCAGTCTTTTATAAGAATTAATAAGAGGATTCGTAATAGCAGTCATACTCTTTACATGCTTCATAATACCTGCCATGAAATAGTATGCTTCTTTGCTTAATCCTAAGGAATCCGTCGGATCGTCAAAAATATTCTTATCATCTTTTTTCAACGACATATTAACATGCATACCGGAACCATCAATACCAAATTTGGGCTTTGGCATAAAGCTAGCATGTAATCCGTGACGTTTCGCAATTGTACGGGCTACCAGTTTAAACGTCATAATATTATCTGCGGTTGACAGAGCATCGCTGTATTTAATATCAATTTCATGCTGTGCAGGTGACACCTCATGATGCGAAGCATCAATTGATATCCCCATATCCTCAAGTGTAAGAACCGTATCTCGTCTGGCGTTTTCACCAAAGTCGAGTGGTCCCAGATCGAAATAGCCTGCTTTTTCATTGGTGTCCGTTGTCGGCATACCGTTTTCTTCCATATTAAACAGAAAAAATTCCAATTCCGGGCCGACATTAAAGGTATACCCCATATCAGCCGCATCCTTTATTACCTTTCGAAGTATATATCTTGGATCTCCTTCAAACGGTTTACCTTCTGAGGTGTAAACATCACAGATAAAACGTGCCACCTTACCCTGCTGCGGTCTCCAGGGAAATGTTACGTAGGTATCCAGATCCGGATGTAAAAACATATCAGATTCTTCAATTCTTACAAAACCTTCGATGGAAGATCCATCAAACATACATTCATTATTTAAAGCCTTTTCCAATTGTCCGGTGGTAATAGCTGTATTTTTCATGTTTCCAAAAATGTCGGTAAACTGCAATCTTATAAATTCTACATCGTCTTCTTTGACTAATCTGAAAATATCTTGTTTCGTATAATGCTTCATTTTCACCACTCCTTATTAGTATTATATGAATTGTATTTCTTAATTAATGAATAAAGAATGTGCTGAGCACATTCTCCATACCCGAGCGGGTTACGCAGTAACATACTTCCTTTTAGCGAGGTGCACATCCTGCACGGAGTACTTATTCTTTGATAGGATATTACTTCCTATGAATTAAAAATGGACAAAGAATTCATGTATCAGACTTCTTTGCCCCATATTAACTAAGATAATAACAGCAGTATTATCCTTTGTCAACTATAAAAAAGCAGTAATTGATATTAGAAAAGCACGAATTCGCAGCTAAAATGCAGTAATTGATATGCTTTAATCTACGATATTTTTAAAATTCTACATTCTTTACAATTCGCTCGACAATTGATAAGAATAATCAAATAATTTTAAAAATACTATGTACATTTTACCAAAGTTGTTATAAAATAACTTTGGGGTCAAATAATTGGTAATAATAAATGCTAAATTAGTGTTAAGGTATGTAAATAATATATGTAACATACTAATGCGGATATGTTTTAGGTAATTGCGAAACTCATAAATTGAAGATATTGTATACATAGTAAATACTATTTCGGAGCGGAAGTTAAGCCCGTAGGAAGCGTTGGAGCGGAGAAATATGTATCTGCTGTGTATACAATTCCAAAAACTATATAGTTTCGCAATTACCTAGTGAATATGTTTTATTTGGGGGATTAATAATGAAAACTGGCGAAATGTCTATTGGAGCATCGATAGAACTCGATGTAAGGTTAAATGGAAAATGTATTAATTTTAAAAGTACGATTGCTTATATTATGAATGATTCCGTTTTAGTCCATGGCATAAAAGTAGATAATCAGACTGTAGGTTTTTCAGAAAATTGTATGGTTAATTTTATGTATAAGGATGATGGAAAGCTTTATATATGGGATAATGTTCGCATCAGTCTGGTAAGATTCGATAGTGAGGTCTATCATAAAATTGATGTCTTTGGCGATGGCAAACCTCATAACCGAAGAGAAGCCTATCGCCTTTATATTGGCGAAAATATGCCTCTTTATATTAATACGGTCTCCGGACCTTCAGCAATTGATGTATTGATAAAGGACCTCAGTGAAAGTGGGGTTGCTTTTGTAACCAAAGAAGATTTGGATATCGACCGGACATTTCGTTTGAAAATTAGAGATAATAAATACATAATATCCCTTTCTGGAATCATTGTCAGAAAGGAAGAATTAAGCCACCTGAAAGCTTTCCTTTATGGATGTAAATTCAATGAGAAGAATAATCTTCTGCCGAAATATATCGCAAGAAAACAAGGAGATCAATTGAAAAGCAAATCAAGACTTCATGCAGCATCTCCTTCCAGAAATTTGATAGTGAGATAAAAGCTTATTCGTAGTACTTGAAGTAAATATAAGATTTAGTTATTAAAAAACTCCTCTTTTGATCGTCAGAATTTAATCTGCCATCAAAAGAGGAGCTTTTATATTAATTTAACTCCTATTTTTTTATTTCAGCTTCAGTAACCGGAGCGCTTTCCTTTGTTGGAGCTACCAACTCTAAGGATACATCTGAATTCTCATTCACTTTTACTCCCAACTTCTCTAATGTAATGAATTTTAGTAAGGAGTCCAGAATTGTACTGTTGGAATTATCTTTATCATTACCTCCCATATTTACTACGGTCTTTGGTACAATATCAACCTTGGCACTCTTGATTGCATCTGATAGTTTATCTGTAACTTCCTGGATAACACGGAATTCTGCACCACCGTATGCTTTAACCTGTGCATCAATTGCGCGGGCTTTCGCCAAACCGATATTAGATTCCTTAGAAGCTTCTGCTTCGCCTTCCAAGGTAATTCTTGAAGAATTTGCTTTTGCAAGAGCTACGATCTGATTTGCTTCCTGTTCCGCCTTACTTGCAAGAGCGGCACCATTATTACGCTCAATATCAATTTGAATCTTGGATTTAGTAAGGAAGCTCTGCTGTTCAGCGATTGCTTGAGCCTCACGCAAGGATTTTTCACTTTCTGCTGCAGACTGTTGCTTCTGGTAGGTTACTTTCTTTTCCTCAGCAATCTGTCTCTCACGTAACTGAGTTAAGATATTTTCTATCTGAACATCGGCTACTGCTGAATTTGGTGTTCCAATTAATACTTCCTCGAGCTGCAGATTATATTTCGCAAATTTTTCCTTCATCTCGCCAAGAGCTCTCTCACGTATTGCACTACGTTCCTGAATCAGCTCGATTAATGTCTTTGTCTGTGCTACATCTTTAAAATAAGCACTAACCAGTGGATCGAGAGACTGGTTAACCAGCATGTTGATATCCCCAAAGCGCTGGATCACCCATGGCGCCTGCTTATAATCAATGTGCATAACGACGGATAAAGGCAGGGATGGCTCGAAAGCATCCTTTGTAATAATATCTACTTCCGTAAGGTTTTCATCATATTTATGGGAACCGGTCTCATCTTTGTTCCATTTTAAAATGATGTTAATGGTTGGTACAAGCACTACTTTACCAGCATCGGTATTAAATGCATATTTACCCGGCATTAACGGCTTTGCCAGAACACCCTTGCAGCCTTCCTCTACCAGCTCACCATGCTTATAATCGGAACCTGAGGTATCAACTCCCTCTCTACCAAAGAAGGAAACAACAACTCCTACATAACCGATAGGAACCACAGTCTTCGGTCTGAATTCTACAGTAGCAAACAAACGGTTGATGTAGTAAGTACCATCGGTCAGTACCTGAATCTGTTTACCACGTTTTCCGTTCAACTCTAGGAATTTCTCTGGATCCTGGAAGCTCGCATGAGCTTCTCCTACATAAGGTGCGATGATTTCACCTTCTGGCAGAGAAGAGCCATCATGGACGGTTACAATTCCCATATTATCGCTTGCTTCACCTCCATGGCCCATGATAATAACCGGGCTGAAAGCATTTCTTTCAAGCAAGGTTTTTTGCATGCTTACAAGTTCCATTCGTTCACTCTTGGAGCTATTGAAGATTGCTTTGATTTCACCTGGTGTTATGACAATAAACTGTGCTAAATTAATTGCATATGTACCTTCTCTTAGTATCCCTCTCTGCTGTCCTCTCTGACCGCCATTTCTAAGGAATCCGGTTACATCCTGGAAATTATTAGCTTCCGGAACTACTTTACCGAGAGTCTGAATCGGTGTAAGCGGCTTACCATCCCTTGCAAAGATATAAGCAATCTGGCCCTGAGGTATTGTAATTAGAGGGTATTTGTGGATTTTATACATTAAAGCTGATTTAAAATGGATACCACCACGAAGTAAATTTGGTGAATAACCAGCTTCTCCGTTAAGTGCGATAATGGAATCTTTTAATGATCCCTTAAAACTCCACCACTTCTCTACCACTGCTACCTGATCGGAAGAGATTACTCTTAAACCTAGTATTACAAAAATCAGTAGGTACAATGCAAAAAAAGATCCAATAACAATCAAAGAAATTATTACTGCTGGACTCATAAATCTGCTCCTTCTTAATTTAAATTTTAATTATAAGATTAATATACTCTCATTGTAAAAAAATGCAATACGGTGTGAATTAAGATTAGATTAAAATCAGCTTAAAATCTTCTTCAGTATTTCTTATACCCATGGATATAGCCATGGTTTTTACCCAAGCGGCATGATACCAGCGCTCTGTCAGTGTCTTTCAATCGTTGCTCCAAAGGGCATCAATGCAAGCTTTGCAATCTTAAAGTGCTGAAGTCCAAAAGGAATTCCGATTATGGTGATGCAAAGAATAAGACCAAACACTGCTGATTCAATAGCCAAAAAAAGTCCGGAAAAGATTATCCATAATATGTTCAGCAAAAAGGAACCGGCACCACCACCGTACCTTACCTCTTTTCCAAAAGGGAAGAAACTCATCTCTGCCAGTTTAAAACATTGAAGTCCAACCGGTATGCCGATAATTGTGATACACCATAAAAGTCCCACCAGCAGCCAGCTAAGACCGCTTAAGAAACCACCGCAGATAAACCAGATGAAATTGCCCAAGCAACCCATATTTATATCCTCCGTTATTAAAATAATTCTAAGAAGCTTACATAAATCATTCTCTAAAGATAACTGTATAAGACCAACTTATATAATAAGATATTAATACAGTTTTCTATATAATATCATATATTCTTCATTTGTATAACCTTATTCTTATTAAGTTACAAAGGCATTGATATGAAAAATCTATTGACATATATAAAAGCAGTTGCAAGAAGCCTGAATTTCTTTCAACTGCTTTTCGATGTAAAGAACAACTGCAAGCATCAAACTTATTAAATTTAAATCATCTTATTCATTTGATAAATCCTATCTTTATAAACTAATCCTATTCCATAGATCATTCTTTAATTTTCTAATAAAATTACTTAAAATACGGTTCATATATTTCTGTAATATCAGACATAACATCCTTATTATCATAAAAATATGTTACACTATTTATCGAAATTATCTTCGAAATTATATGAAATTTTAGAGTTGATTCATCAGTTACAATATCCATATCAATTCCGCCATCTAATTTTGCTTCATTTATTGATGCTTCTGTCAACGATAAAGAGCTTAGCAAATTATATAATTTATCCATATCTTTTTTATCTTTTAATTTAATCCCATCATCATTAGCATAATAGATAATTTCTGACATTGTATGTTTGATTTGTGGAGTAAATATTGTTGATGCAGATATGATATGTTTATCTGAACTACATCCACCTAGCGTACATGAAAGAATTGTCAATCCAAATAAAATGAATTTTTTGTTTTTGAATTCAATCATCCCCTAAACTTAATAATTTCAAATCGCAGATATTATAAAGATAATGTATATCTATATATTATCATATATGTTTCATTTGTATATTTTTATTTTATTAAGTTGCAAAGCCATATAATGATTTGACATACATATTAACTTTTTCAATATAATGTGAAATATTTGTATTTTATTATAATATGTTATAAAATAATAAAATCACTTAATTATAGAAGGTATCTAAATTTAGAGCAATATCATTAGTGATTACTTAAGTCCTTGGTAGTATAAAAAATTATATTAGGATGAGGGGGTATGATGAAAAAATCAAAAAGAATTACAGCGTTACTATATTTCCTTGCTGCAATCTTATTCTTTATTTCTTCAATAATAGGCAAAAACTTAGTATATATTCCTATCGGATGTTGTTTTATTTGTCTCGGAATTGTATATAGCAGAAAAAAAGAAGGTGATTCCATAACTGAAAAGAACAAAGATAATATGAAAGATAATTAAACTTCTTAATTAAATGGAAGTAATTAGTCTCCCATAATAAATACTTATAGTTATTATTTATTTTACAATGGCGAAGACCGGCTCAAGCGATCCTTACATAAAAGCTTTATATATAGTCAATTTCGCTTGAAGGTAAGGCGAACAGATGAATACATATGCACGTATATTCATCTCACTACATAAATCTAACTTTTAACACCCTAATCTTAGAATAAAATTAAAATCGGAGTGATATACATATGAAGTTTAAAGACATAGAAAACTGGAAAAGGAAAGATCATTATAATTATTTCAAGCAACTAGATTACCCACATTTTAGTATTTGTGCAAACTTAGATATAACCAACTTCTATCGGTTTATTAAGGAAAATGAATTACCATTTTTTATATCAGTTTTATACGCTTCTACCAAAACGGCAAACAGCATAAAAGAATTCCGCTTTCGTATAAGAGAAGACAAAGTAATTGAGCATGAAATAGTAAGCCCTTCCTTTACTGTAATGACTGATGGAGAAGTTTTTAGTTTTTGTACCTCAAACTATTTAGAGAATTTTCAGGATTTTCGCAACAATACACAAAAGGAAATCGAAAGAGTAAAAAGTAACATCAATATTCAAGATGAACCTGGACGTGATGATTTATTATACATTACAAGTATCCCTTGGATTTCTTTTACGAACATCTCTCATCCTATTCAAATGAATCCGGTTGACAGCATACCAAGAATATCATGGGGTAAATTCTTTGATGAAAACGGCAGGGTTAAGTTACCCATATCCGTACAGGCACATCATGCCTTAGTTGATGGAATACATATAGGATATTATTATAATATTATTCAAGACATTTTCGATAACCCTATTAAATACCTTTAAATTTTCCATAATTGTAAAATTTTATTGAATTAAGTGTTCTTTTTGCTATATAATAAATATATCAAAAGAGAGGAAAAAATATATGAAACATTTAAAAAGTTTGTACAAAATTTTTGCATTAGTCCTAGTTCTATCACTAGCAGTACCAATTTCACTGCCAAGTATAAATTATACTGTGGTTCAGGCAGCAACAATCAAAATAAGCCAGAAATCTATAACTCTTGAAGTAGGAAATTCAACTAAACTTAAGCTCTTAGGAACGAGTAAGAAAGCTACTTGGACAACTAGTAATAAATCAATTGCTACTGTAAGCAATGCAGGAAAGGTTACTGCGATTAAGAAAGGTAGCACCAAAATCACCGCAACGCTAAATAAGAAAAAATATATTTGTAATATTACTGTTAAGGATAATCCTGATATTAAGAACGCACCTTTTAATGCAAAGGAAGCTGATTTTGATAAATTCAGCGCCATTATTCCAAAAAACTGGACCCATAAGGATACTAAACAGGCGGATGGAAGTTTAATGGCATTACTTTATCCGACTACAGCTGATATAACAGTGGGGACATCGAATATCACCATAATAGCTCAGAAGACAAATACTCCACAACCAAAATATGATAATATCAAAAATATTCTAGCTTTAACCTATACGGAAGATTTAATCAAGTCCCAATTCGTAGATGCCGGTATGGATGCTAAAATATCAGAATTTAAGACTAGTGACTTTGAAACAAAGAAAGGAATGGCCTTTGAAGTAGATTATATAGTAGCTCTTTCAAATAAATCCTTTAAGCAAACAGGTTATATACTTTATATAGACAATTATTGTATTGGCGTAACTGTTACCGATAATAATGAGATTTTAAAACCGGATATCTATACTGTAGCAAAGTATATACTAGATACTTTTGAAGAAACAAAGTAATCATGAAACTTGATTGAATGTATTAAAATGAGGCTGTTGCATTTTAGGCATATATGATAAAAGGTACTCCGCATAATCTCCACACACACAGATTGGAAGACACATTCTCGATTTTGTATGTCATAATCGTACATAAATGTTCGTATTTGACATACAAAATCGAAAACATGTCTTCCAAACAGTGCATTAAGGAGATTATGCGGAGTACCTTTCATCATTGTAGGTTATTTTGCGACAGCCTCATTTTTTACCACTATTTTTTTATTGTCTTCCGAACTCTGAAAGCTTCAGTTCCTTATTCCTATCAAGTGCCATCTGAATACTCCACCGGTTTACAAATAGTAACAACGGATTATCCTTAAGGTCTTTAATCTTCTTCGTATCCGAGGATAAACTGAGTTTACTGATATCAATATCCTTATTCTCAATCCAGCGAATATATTCATAAGCCAGAGGCTCCATTCTGATTTCCACTCCATACTCGGATTGCAGGCGGAATTTTAACACGTCAAATTGCAGTGTACCTACTACTCCAACGATAATCTCCTCCATACCAGTATTATATTCTTGGAATATCTGAATTGCACCCTCCTGCGCTATCTGCGATATTCCCTTAAGGAATTGCTTTCTCTTCATGGTATCCACCTGACGTACCTTGGCAAAATGCTCGGGTGAAAAGGTCGGAATTCCTTCATAGAAAAATTTTCTGTCAGTAGAACACAGGGTATCACCAATCGAGAAGATACCCGGATCAAATACTCCGATAATATCTCCCGCATAAGCCTCTTCGATAATTGTTCTTTCCTGAGCCATCAGCTGCTGTGGCTGAGAAAGTCTTATTTTCTTATTACCTTGAACATGGTTCACTTCCATTCCGGCAGTGAATTTGCCGGAGCAAATTCTCATGAAGGCAATACGATCACGATGTGCTTTATTCATATTTGCCTGAATCTTAAATACAAAGGCGGAGAAATCATTTTCCATAGGATCAATCTTACCTTCGGAGGACGAACGAGGCAGGGGTGAAGTAGTTATGGATAAGTATTGCTTTAAAAATGCTTCCACACCGAAATTGGTCAGTGCAGAACCAAAAAATACCGGAGTTAATTTACCACTAAGCACAGCATCTAGATCAAATTCACTGCTGGCTCCGTCAATCAGTTCTATTTCTTCGGCAAGAATGTCATGATTCACCTTACCAATTAGGGAATCAAGACTCGGATCTCCAATCTCTGCTTCAACAGTTTCTACTTCCTTCTGTCCGTTATTCGCTGCATAGAAGCGGTTGATATGCTTTGTTGTCCTATCATAAATACCCTTAAAATTCTTACCGGAACCAATCGGCCAATTCATCGGGCAGGTACTGATTCCGAGTACATTTTCAATCTCATCCAGTAGTTCAAAGGTATCCCTGGATTCCCGATCCAGTTTATTAATAAATGTAAAAATCGGAATACCACGCATAACACATACTTTAAAAAGCTTTTCCGTCTGGTTCTCAACACCCTTGGAAGCATCAATTACCATGACAGCCGAATCGGCCGCCATTAGGGTACGATACGTATCCTCCGAGAAATCCTGGTGACCCGGTGTATCCAATATATTAATACAATAACCATCATAGTTAAACTGCATTACCGAAGAAGTAACGGAAATACCACGCTGTTTTTCAATTTCCATCCAGTCAGATACGGCATGCTTCTCTGTCTTCTTTCCCTTTACTGAACCTGCAAGATTAATTGCTCCACCATATAACAGAAGCTTCTCAGTCAAAGTTGTCTTTCCTGCATCTGGGTGGGATATGATTGCAAAGGTTCTTCTTTTCTTTATTTCATCAGCATAATTACTCAAAGTAATTCCTCCAAACTGTTTATCAAACTACTTTATCATATAGATAAGAAGGATTATTGTCAAGCCATGGACATAATAAAATGCACCTGTTAGATACATTTCTATTGCAGTTGGAGTCTTACCTTCAAAACACTTTATCACACCTTAAACTTCTGAATTGCTGTAACCAATACATCTGAATTCGAGTTTAGGTTACCTGCAGACTGATTTAAGGTTTCTACTGACTTAAGCTGATTGTTAGATATCTGATTCACATTATTGGTTGAAGCAGCGATTTCTTCTAAAACTGCTGAGATATTCTCAATTGCAGCCAATGTGCTTGCTCTAGCTCCCTCAATATTATTAACATCCTCAATAATTACTTTAAGATTATCCATCAGCCGATCAACACTTTCATTAATTCCTTGATAAGATTTCGCTGTATTCTTAACTGCGTTATCCTGAAGTACCATAACATTTTCTGCATCTTTAGCTGTTTTTACAACATCCTTTGTATTTTCCTGAATACGTTCGATAATATTTTTAATATCATTCACTGAATGTCTTGTCTGATCTGCAAGGCTTCTTATCTCATTTGCAACAACCGCAAAGCCCTTTCCAACCTCCCCTGCTCTGGCTGCCTCAATGGAAGCATTCAGGGAGAGCAGATTTGTCTGGTTTGATATTTCATTAATAACATTAACAATGGATCCAATTGACATTGATTTTTCCGACAGCTCCTCGATACCCTTAACAATATCCGTTGCAATTGAAATTGTGTGCTTGGTCTGAACTGTTAGTTCTTCCGTAACAATGGTTCCTTCCTGAATGTTCTTTCTGGTGTCATTTGCTATTTTACCGATTTCAGCTGTACTGGAACTCATATGCTCTATCTTATTTGATAGATTATCCATCTGAAGCAGGCATTCCTCCGCATCTTTCGCTTGCTGATTCATACCCTGCTCTATTTCATTCATAGCACTGGAGATATCCTCAGATGTTCTAAGAAATGCTTCCGAGGTCTGGGATATATCAGAAGAAGCATCTGATACACCTGTACTCAAATCCTTAACCTGACTAACAAGCTCCTTCATATTGGTAAAGGTATGATTTATTTCATCGATCAAAATTCTAAACTCATCCTTACGCTTCGTACTAAAATCAACGGTTAAATCTCCGGCTGCTGCCTTCTTCAGTTTTACAATAATATTTCTAATTGTCCTGTCAATACCATAAGAAATTGAGAACCCGATCAGTACTGCGACAATACATGCGATAATAACGATAAAAACTGTAATTTTTTTAATGGAGTCTGCCTGACCTAAGATGGTACTCTCCGGTATAATTGCACAGATCATTGCACCTGTATCACCAATTTTTGAGTACATAAACAGATGATCTTTTCCTTTATACTTTACATCGGATGCACCACTTTTCTTATCGGATTTCACAGCCTTACTATAAAAATCTTTATCACTGAAAATTGCACTTTTCATTTGAGTGGAATCTTCAGGGACAATTTCCTTCCCATCCGGTGTTACCACTGCAAGGAAACCTGTTTTATCAAATTGCATATTTTGAAGAATTTCCTTAATTCTATTCATATCCATATCAATTACAATCAAAGAATCCGATCCGACAAATTTACGAAGAAAGCGCATTGCATATTTATCCGACCCTACTTTCATATTTTCGTCCAGAAAGTCATTCTTTCCAATCCAAAGCTTTGGTTTGGAATTTGCAACGAGTTTACCGGTTTCTGTACTAAAAAATCCAGAACAGATGTCTCCTTTTAAATAAGTAAGCGTTGATGCCGCTTGAACCGTATCGGATAAAAAAGAAATATTAGAAATAAATTCATCTGACTGTTGCTTTGCATTGATATCATTTTTAATTATTTTAAAATTGCTGTCCCTCAATGCATCATTACTTTTATACTCACCCAAAAAATATTTTTGCTTGATTCCATCATTCATATACTGCTGGGAAGCAGCTTCGATCGAATTAACTCCCATCTGGACATATTCACCGGTCATGTTGATTACCTGCTGAGTCGACTTCTTATAGCTGGACTGCATACCCTCCGATGCTTTTAGAAAGGAAACAATCCCAAGTAAAACAATAAACGCAATAGGTACTAAAAAAGATAGAATAAGTTTAACGCGAATTGTAGCAGAATGTAGGATTACTGAAACAATTTTTCCTATGAACCCAGACTTTTTCGGTATAATATTATTAATTTTCTCGTGTTTTACTTTATGCGTTCTCACTGATTTTTTCATAAAGTTCCTCCTTTGTACTTAATTACACCAATTCTTATCACAGAACCCGGATATTTTGTATGTCATTTATCACCCATAAGATTCCTATAATAGTATAACATACTACTATTTTCATTTTGATTATATAATAAATTTTATATATTTTAAAGAATTTTTGACATAAATAAGTATAATGGACTAATCAGTAGTACGACAGTTTATTATTAAAACGGCGAAGGAATCATGCTGACTCCTTCGCCTAAAGCTATAATATATACTAATATTATCTTATTATCTCTTTCAAGAAACTATCTATCTGATATTGCTATATTATTCGGTATTCTTCTTTTGACAACCTACTTAACCCAAAAGTAATGCTAATATCTTGTATCTATATACTCTATTGGGTTTACCCTCCACATACCATATATTCATGTGTTGTCCTTCTTGTGACATATAATTAACTGTTAAACTATTTTCTGATGTTATTACTTTATTACCTACATGATAAGAAAAATAAGACCATTTGGGATTTCTAATTGTACCATCTTTTGGTAAATTATTATATTTTGCGATTATCCGAGTTAAAATTGCATCTACTTTAACTATATTTTTCAAATTTACCTCCTAGTTTAAATGTTAATCAGGAATTCTATCCCTCTAGAATATTATATTCTAGTGCATAAAATGTAATATTCTGTTGATATAATAATTCTACTTTTTCATATTCTAATTTTTTTTCTTCCACATCCAATTTCATTAATTCAATTTTATTAATTTTACCTTTACGATATAAAACAGCATTTGACTTAATTTTTTGTGCTATGTTTTTCAATTCATCTTCCTTGGAAGCTAATTGTATTCCTATGATATTATATGTATTTTTCAACTTCGAAATAGTCTGTAAATTTGAATTTTTTAATATTGTCTTTTTTGCTTCCAATAATTTTAGATTTTCATCTGCTTTATCTACATATATCTGTGTTTCCGTTACATCCTTTGATATGTTATCTTTATATATAGTATAAGCTTTTTGCTGCTCTTCTAAAAATAATAGTGTCATACTGCTTTCGTATTCCTTCTGATAATCCGTTTCATTCTTTATTACATTTACTTGACTTAGTGAGAAATCATTTAATTGTGTTAGACCAAGCTCCGAACAAATATTCATTTTTAAAATATCCTTTTGCCCCTGAATTTCCTTTAATTTCGCCTCCTCTGATGCCAATTTTGTCTTTGCCTGCTTTACATCAACCGAAACAGCATAACCTTTTCTGTATTTAGTCTTTATTATATTTAATTCCTCTTTTAGCTCTTTTATTATACTTTTCTCATATTCTATATTTGCTTGAAAAATAGGACATTTCAAATATTCTGTTAAAAAATTGTAAATATCTTTTTTTTGATTTTCTTCCGTAATCTTATCCAAATTGTTTTGATAAAACTCATAAGTATCCACATTGAGTAGACATTCATCATATGCTTTCTTTAGATTTTCAATTGCAGAGGTATTTCCTCTTGAATTATTTATCTGTTCCTGATAGTAAGCTAAATTTTCTTTATATTCCAAATAATTGGAATAATTTAATTCCTGTTCATTCTTAATCTTTAGAAATTCCGGACTATTATTCTTATATAAATCTACTATTTGATTTACAGCTTCCTGTGTGCCAGCCATAGCATCGGATATTTTATAATCTGATATTGTGATCACTGTTATAAAAATAAGAAAGATTGCCACATTCTTAATATAGCACTTGTTCTTCATTATGCTCCACTCCTATCTTACCTTCAAACTTTCATCAAAATTCTTGATTAATGGATCAAGGAAAAATTCAATGATTCTACGACTTCCTATTTTGATCTCTGCTGTCCCTGACATACCTGTAGTAATTTTTAGTTTCGAATAGCCTTTTATAAATGATTTTGTATCAACTGCAATGTTAACCTTATAAACAAGACCCGCTTTTTCATCTTCTACTGCATCAGGACTTATGTAAATTATCTTACCCTTTAGCCTGCCATACTGTTGAAAGTTAAATGTATCTAATTTAATACTGGCATTTTGTCCTAGCTTTACAAATCCAACATCTTTATTTAGTAGGTTTACCTGCATGATTAGTTGGGATTTATCAGGAATAATTTGTACCAGCTCTTGCGCATGTGATACAACCCCACCCACTGTATTCAATTTAATTGCCTGTACAATACCTGAATCAGGTGCTGTTATTAATTGTTTACTATATTCTTCCTGCTTCTCATTAAAAGCGACTTCATTTTCTTTTTGCTCAGAATCCGCCTGAACAATAAGGTCTAAAATTGATTTATTACTGCTTTGTACTGCATTATTCAATGTTTCTTTTGCTATATTAAGATTCTCTTTCTCTAAATCAATTTTAATTTTTTGCTGATCTATCAAGGTTTTATTTTGGCTGATTTGATTCACAACCTCATCAAACTTCTCATCCTTTTCTAATTGCACATTTTCTACACTTTTTTCCTGTACCTTCTTTTCGCTTACCTCCAAACCTAATTCCTGCTTTTTACTTTCCCATTCTGATTTTGTAATAGCTTCATTTTCGTATAATTCTTTATAGTCTTGTTCTTCTTTTTTTAAATTCTTTATTTTCTCTTTTATTACATTCAACTTTTCTTCTTCAGTACCAACATCGTTTTTTTGCTTTCTTAATTTAGATTTTTGTTCATTTAATGCAGTATTTTTTTCTTCTAAAGCCTCCAGATTCTTCTGTTCAATTGCTATATTTTTTTCCTGTACTGTTACTTCTTCTTCGTATTTTTTTAGAGAGAATTCTTTTTCTTTCTGTAATGAAACAGCAAAATTAATAACATCCCTCTCTTCTTTATTTTTTGCTTTTTTCAAATATGGATCAATATCTTTTCCTTCAGCAATCTGATTTAGAAGTTGTATTTTTAATTGTAATAGTTCTACTTTATCAGTATAATAATCCAGACTTGATTTTATCGAGGAAGAGTCCAGCTCCATAATTTTATCCCCTTTCTTTACTCTATCCCCTTCCTTCACATAAATCTGCGTTATCACACCTTCATTCGCAGCTTGAAGCGTCATGATACCATTTACGGTAACTACTTTCCCCCTTGCATTTGCAGTTTCATCAACCGTTCCTAATATTGACCAGATTAACAGTAATACAATAATTATAACCGTTACCCATATCATTAAATGCCCTACTGGAGATGCTGGTTTTTCCACAATTTCCAACGCTTCTGGCAAGAACTCTTTACTTAACTTTTTATCCTGTATTTTTCGTAATTTATCAAACATAATATCCCCCGTATTATCCTATAAATTTGCCTGCTGTTGGGAAAGCAAATGATAGTAAAGACCTTTCTTTTCTATCAATTCTCTGGTTGGACCATATTCCGCAATCTGCCCCCGGTCTACTACCATGATTACGTCAGCATCTTTTAACGTAGACAATCGATGTGCAATAATTAATACCGTACGATTCTTACATATCGCTTTCAAATTCCGTTGAATAATACTTTCCGATTCATAATCCAAAGCTGATGTCGCTTCATCAAATATTAATATCTTGGGATTTGTTAACAAAGCCCTTGCGATAGCAATCCTTTGCTTTTGACCTCCTGACAATCCGGTTCCTTTTTCTCCAACCATCGTATCATATCCTTCACTTAATTCTAATATAAATTCGTGCGCACCCGCAATTTTAGCCACCTGCACAATATCTTCAATACTTGCTGCCGGATTTTGTAAAGCAATATTGTCCCGAATGCTCGCATTGAATAAGAAATTTTCCTGCAATACTACACCGATTTGTCTTCTTAACCATGCCGGATCGGTAAGGGACAAATCAATGCCGTCAATCAGTATCTTTCCTCCTTCCGGTATATATAAACGCTGCACTAATTTAGAAATCGTACTTTTTCCAGAACCACTTCTTCCTACGATACCGACCACTGAATTGGGTTTTATCAAAAAAGACATATTATTAATCACTTCTGCACCATCCGGTCTATACCGAAAACGTACTTTATCAAAGTGAATCACTCCTTCAATCGCCGGCAACCTGGTTTTTGTACCCTCCATCGTAGGCTCTGGTTTTGAATTAAATATATCTCCCAACCGTTTTATTGAAATTGATGTCTGCTGAAAATCCTGCCACATCTGTACTAATCTCAAAACCGGTTGACTGACCCTGCCTGCAAGCATACGAAAGGCAACCATCTGTCCTACCGTCAACTCACCTCGAATGACTAATTTGGCTGCAAAATATAGAATACAAATATCTGACACCTTTTGTACAAATTGAGCTACGGAGCCAGCATTGTTCGCTAAAATTGAGGTCCGAAATCCAGCCTTTGTATAATTTGCCAATAAACCCTCCCATTTTTTCTGGATCGAAGGTTCTACAGCAAAGGATTTAATTGTTTGGACTCCAGTTACCGCTTCCACCAAATAAGACTGTGATTCCGCACCACAATTAAACTTCTCATCCAGCCTTTCTTTAAGAACCGGCGTTATAAGAAAGGATATTAGCGCAAGTATTGGTATAGAAGCTAATGTAATTAGCGTCAACGTAGTACTGTAAAAAAACATAATAATGATATATACAATAAGGAACATCGAATCCAAAAGTGTTGTCATTGGAACACCAGTTAAGAAACGCCGTATATTTTCCAATTCCTTTACTCGTGCAATGGTATCTCCTATTCTTCTGGATTCAAAATACCGAAGCGGAAGCTTAAATAAATGATCGAACAGCCTGCAGCTTAGTATAACATCAATTCTGCTGGTCGTATGGGTTAAAATATAACCTCTGGTAATAGATAATATTGCTTCAAATATCGTTATTAATATCAGCCCGATTGTTAAAACATCCAAAGTAGTCATACTGTTATGTACTAAAACCTTATCAATTACGGACTGAGTTATCATCGGTGAAAAAATCGCCAGTATCTGCATAATAAAAGCCGCCAGTAAAACTTCTAATAATGGCTTCTTATATTTGATAATAGACGGGATAAACCATTTGATTCCAAACTTGATATCCCTGTTCTGAAATGCTCTGGGAATAAATAATAATATTTCTCCTTTCCAGATCTCTTCCAATTCTTCCATACTCAATAGTCTTGGTGCATTCTCAAATGCATATAAGACCAGTGCTTTTTTATCATCCACCTTTGCAAGAATGATAAACTGACCATCGGTTAAATGCAGGATCGCCGGTAACGTCATTTTCGTCAATGTATCTATGTGGATCTTCGTACTTTTTGTCTTTAATTTTAATTTTTTAGCGGCACGGAGAATATCCTCAGAAGTTATTATTTTCCCTTCCAGCGATTGCAAATGTCTTAACTGTTTTTCTTCAGCCGGTATACCGTAATAGGTCGCAATGGTTACCAAGCATTGAATTCCTGTGTCCTTTTCTTCTTTTAAATTATTTTGTTCTATTTCCTTATTCTGATTGTTTTGATCATTCATCCTTTGTCCTCTTGATTCGTTATTCTTGCTACAAACCTATTTATCTTATTTTGATTATTGATATTTTTATACAGAATATAGAGGGAGCATAGCTCCCTCATATATTTAAACCGCTTCTTTTATCCACATTTCAGTTGTTATACTTGATACAGTGGTCTGATCCTGCTGGATTGTTGTGATTTCTGCAGCCCCGCTTGTTGAATCAAACGATGACATGGATTGTACCAACTGATTAACCTGTGTCGCAGCTAATACTGTGCTTGCGGACGGTGAGGAGGTACTTGTGTCAGCCATAGTTACTGCTTCTGTGGCAGTAACAGCTTCTGTTCCTCCAGTTACAATGGATTTCAACGTAACTACCGAATCCAGCGTCATGCTGGATATTGATGTTAAGTCTAGTTTGTTAATATCTGCTGAGGTACAGGATGCACCGTTGGAAAATTGAATATTTTCTATCTGATCAAACTGACTTGAATAGTAATACCAAACGGATATCTTGTCCTCTGTTCCAATGATACTTAGAATTAGGTTATTAGCACTGCGACTGACGGAAACAGAATCGGGCTGGATACCTAATCCAAAAGAAATGGTATCAACATTGCCACTTGTTATATCAAAGTCTGTTATTATATCCTGTCCGTCTCCGATATTGAAAACGTAGGTGTCATTTCCAGCCCCTCCTGAAAGGTAATCATTACCAGCTCCTCCTGAAAGCAAATCATCTCCCCCATATCCTATAATAGTATCGTCCCCCCCTTCTCCATAGATCACATCCTTTTCTGTGGACAATCCTATTATGGTTTCGCCTATATCTCTCCCTATCACTTTTAATCCCATTACATTCATCTCATCCTTACTTAATACAGTTCCATCCCAAAATTCTAATCTTGATATCTGATTACCGCTATACCAGTTCTTTATTCTTAACTCATCACCTTCTGTCGGCATCTTTATCAGCAGATCCACATCCTCTCTGGTTACGGTGGTATTATCTTTGGTAATTCCCTCTCCCAACTGAATGATATCTTCTTTACCCGTTTCTTTTCCGTTTAGAAGATTCTCCAGTATTTCTGCGGTTTCCTTCATATCAAGCTGGTTTGGCAGAATATAAATCCTAACGGTTCCTGTTATATTGGAAAGGCTTCCATTTACGTTATCACTACTTCGTTGATAGCTCACAGCCTCTGCATTATTTTCAGAATACATCATAAACAGTACATTCGGATCGTAACCTGAATTATCCGTACATTGTATATATTTTACCTGTTCCTCCCCGATTTTTAGATATCCTTCACTATGGTCTGCATTAGAATCAGAACCAAGATTCCCACTATTTATAACCGAATACATCATATTTTCATAACCTTCATCCGGCACCAAGGTTAGCTCCAACAGGTTTCCTTCAATGAATTTTGCACTGGATTTTAACTTCATACCGTTCACGGTAATTATTTTTTCCGTTCCATCCGCCGTAAAGATATCACTGGAAATCGTCTGACCATCCACAGTAATCGATGTCATTCCAAAGCCATCAAATGCATCGCTTCCCCCATCTTCCCAGCAATTCCCATTCCAATCCTTTATTGCAGAATATCCCCAGAATAATTCATCGATAATGGTATCTTTTCCATCTCCTAGACTGTACTGATAGGTATCACTTCCTCCCCCACCATACAACTGATCATTTCCTATTCCTCCGTAAAGGGTATCATTTCCATCTCCTCCGTAAAGGTCATCATTCCCAGCCCCTCCATAAAGGCTGTCATTTCCTCCCAGACCGTAAATGGTATCATCTCCCCCCAGTCCGTCAATGGTATCACCAATTTCATCGCAGCCTTCTACTAAGTCATTGTATTCGGTAATGATCGGCACTGCATTCTGGATGTATGCTATATCCCATGTGGTACCGTCTGCAAATATTATCTGCTCTATCTTGTTTGCATCATAGCCCCTCTGGTACCCATCCAGGTCATACTGGGAGAAATAATTCTGTACAACCACCTTATCATTTGTTCCGTTAATGCTGAGCTCTAGGTTGTCTCCGACCCTATTTATTGTTATGTCTGTTGGTGTCACTCCCTCCTGGAATTCAATTGTATCTACATTTCCGATGGTGGTGTCTGAATCATATATTGTGTCTATTCCATATCCTCTGCCAAACTTATAGGTATCATTTCCATTGTTCTCTACATAGGAATATTCATAACCTCCGTACATTAAATCATTCCCGAATCCTCCATCCAGTATATCGTTTCCTGCTCCTCCACAGAGGTAATCATCTCCATATCCACCTGAGAGCAGATCATCTCCTTCATCTCCTGTAATAGTATCGTTCCCTCCTTCTCCATATATTATATCTTTTTCTAGGAGTCCTGTTATGGTATCATCTGCATCTGTCCCTATCACTTTTAATCCCATTACATTCAGTTCATCCTTACATAAAACAGTTCCATCCGAAAATTCTAATCTTGATATCTGATTACCACTATACCAGTTCTTTATTCTTAACTCATCACCTTCTGTCGGCATCTTTATTAGCAGATCCAAATCCTCTCTGGTTATGGTGATATTATCTTTGGTAATTCCCTCTCCCAACTGAATGATATCTTCTTTACCCGTTCCTTTTCCATTTAGAATATTTTCCAGTATTTCTGCGGTTTCCTTCATATCAAGCCGGTTTGGCAGAATATAAATCCTAACGGTTCCTGTTATGTTGGAAAGGCTTCCATATACATTATCAAGATATTGCTGATAGCTCATAGCCTCTGTATTATTTTCCGAATACATCATAAACAGTACATTCGGAGTGGAACCCGAATTATCCATACATTGTATATATTTCACCTGTTCCTCCCCGATTTTTAGATATCCTTCACTATAGTTTGCATCGTAATCAGAACCAAGATTCCCAATATTCATTACCGAATACACCATATTCTCATATCCTTCATCCGGTATCAAGGTTAGCTCCAGCAGGTTTTCTTCAATGAATTTTACACTGGATTTTAACTTCATACCGTTCACGGTAATTATTTTTTCCATTCCATCTGCCGTAAAGATATCCCTGGAAATCGTCTGTCCATCCACAGTAATCGATGTCATTCCAAAGCTATCAAATGCATCGTCTCCTCCGTCATCCCAGTAATCTCCATTCCAGTCCTTTATTGCAGTATATCCCCAGAACAATTCATCGGTAATGGTATCTTTTCCATCACCTAAACTATACTGATAGGTATCGTTTCCTCTCCCACCATACAACTGATCATTTCCAGTTCCTCCATTAAGGGTATCGTTTCCATCTCCTCCGTAAAGGTCGTCATTCCCAGCTCCTCCTAAAAGGATGTCATCACCTCCTAGTCCTGACAGGTTATCATCCCCTCCCAGTCCGTTAATGGTATCACTGCTTTCATCGTAGCCTGTTATTATATTATTACCTTCTGTAGCGGTCGACACTGCATTCTGAATGTAGGCTACATCCCATATAGTTCCGTCTGTAAATGTTATCTGCTCTATCTTGTTTGCATCATCGCCCCAATAGTACCCGTCCAAGTCATACTGGCTGAAGTAATTCTGTACCACTGCCTTGTCGCTTGTTCCATTGATACTGATCTCTAGGTTGTCTCCGACCCTATTTATCGTTATGTCTGTTGGTGCCACTCCCTCCTGGAATGCAATCGTATCTACATTTCCGCTGGTGGTGTCTGAATCATATATTGTGTCTATTCCATATCCTCTACCAAACTTATAGGTATCATTCCCATTGTTCTCTGCATAGGAATGTTCATAGCCTCCGTACAGCATATCATTCCCGGCTCCTCCATCCAGTATATCGCCACCTGTTCCTCCCCAGAGGTAATCATCACCATATCCACCTGAGAGCAGATCATCTCCCCCATCTCCTGTAATAGTATCGTTCCCCCCTTCTCCATATATCATATCCTTTTCTGTGGACAATCCTATTATGGTATCGTCTGCATCTGTCCCTGTCACTTTTAATCCCATCACATTCAGTTCATCCTTACTTAAAACAGTTCCATCCGCAAATTCTAATCTTGATATCTGATTACCACTATACCAGTTCTTTATTCTTAACTCATCACCTTCTGTCGGCATCTTTATCAACAGATCCAAATACTCTCTGGTTACGGTGATATTATCTTTGGTAATTCCCTCTCCCAACTGAATGATATCTTCTTTACCCGTTCCATTTCCATTTAGAAGATTCTCCAGTATATCCGCGGTTTCCTTAATATCAAGCCGATTTGGCAGAATATAAATCCTAACAGTTCCTGTTATATTGGAAAGGCTTCCATTTACGTTATCACTACTTCGTTGATAACTTACTGCCTCTGCATTATTTTCAGAATACATCATAAACAGTACATTCGGATCGTAACCTGAATTATCAGTACATTGTATATACTTTACCTGTTCCTCCCCGACTTTTAGATATCCTTCACTATGGCTTGCATCAGAATCAGAACCAAGATTCCCACCATTTGTAACCGAATATATCATATTTTCAAATCCTTCATCCGGCACCAAGGTTAGCTCCAACAGGTTTCCTTCAATGAATTTTGCACTAGATTTTAATTTCATACCGTTCACGGTAATAATTTTTTCCGTTCCATCCGCCGTAAAGATATTACTGGAAATCGTCTGACCACCTACAGTAATCGATGTCATTCCAAAACCATCAAATGCATCGCATCCTCCATCTCCCCAGCGATTCCCATCCCAATCCTTTGTTGCTGTATATCCCCAGCTAAATAATTCATCGGTAATGATATCTTTTCCATCTCCTAAACTGTACTGATAGGTATCACTTCCTCCCCCACCATACAGCTGATCATTTCCAATTCCTCCGTAAAGGGTATCGTTTCCATCTCCTCCGTAAAGGTCATCATTCCCAGCTCCTCCATAAAGGCTGTCATTTCCTCCCAGACCGTAAATGGTATCATCTCCCCCCAGTCCGTTAATGTTGTCACTACTTTCATCGCTGCCTTCTATTAAGTCATTGTCTTCGGTAATGATCGGCACTGTATTCTGAATGTATGCTATATCCCATATGGTTCCATCTGCAAATGTTATCTGCTCTATCTTGTTTGCATCATATCCCCACTGGTACCCGTCCAGGTCGTACTGGGAGAAGTAATTCTGTACAACCACCTTATCATTTGTTCCGTTAATGCTGAGCTCCAGGTCATACTCGACCCTTTTTGTCGTTATGTCTGTTGGTGCCACTCCCTCCTGGAATGCAATCGTATCTACATTTCCGCTGGTGGTGTCTGAATCATATATTGTGTCTATTCCATATCCCCTGCCAAATTTGTATGTATCATTGCCGTTGTTCTCAGATTTGCTGCTTCCCGTTCCTCCGTACAGACTATCATTTCCGGCACTACCATCTAGTATATCGCTTCCTGTTCCTCCGTACAGGATATCCGTTCCGGCTCCTCCTACAAGAAAGTCATTTCCTTCGTTTCCGTAAAGGGTATCGTTTTCGCTTCCACCATCCAGGCTATCATCTCCCATTCCACCATATAGGATATCCGTTCCGGCTCCTCCTATAATAGTATCATTGCCTCCAATGCCTGATATGGTATCGTTGCCTCCCAGTCCGTTTATGGTATCACTGCTTTCGTCATAGCCTGTTATTATGTCATTGCCTTCGGTAGTGGTCAGCACTATATTCTTGATATAGGCTACATCCCATATGGTTCCATCTGCAAATGTTATCTGCTCTATCTTATTTGTATCATAGTCCCTCTGGTACCCGTACAGGTCATACTGGCTGAAGTAATTCCGCGCCACCACTTTATCACTTGTTCCGTTGAAGCTAAGTTCCAGGTTGTCTCCGACCCTTTTTACCGTTATGTCTGTTGATGCTACTCCCTCTTGGAATACAATCGTGTCTACATTTCCAATGGTGGTGTCTGAATCATAGATTGTATCTATTCCATATCCTCTGCCAAACTTGTATGTATCATTTCCGTTGTTCTCTGATGTGTCACTTCTCGTTCCTCCGTAAAGAGTATCATTTCCGGTGCCGCCATCCAGTATATCGTTTCCTGTTCCTCCGTATAAGGTATCCGTTCCAGATCCTCCTATAATTGTATCATTACCTCCCATGCCTAATATGGTATCATTGCCTCCCATACCGTTTATAGTATCTCCGCTGTCATCATTGCCTGTTATTATGTCATTGCCTTCTGTACCAGTCAGCAATGCATTCGTGATATAGACTGCGTCCCATGCAGTTCCGTCTGCAAACGTTATATACTCTATCTTGTTTGCATCATAGCCTCTATAGTATCCGCTCAGGTCATACTGGCTGAAGTAATTCTGCACCACCGCCTTGTCGCTTGTTCCATTGATGCTGAGCTCCAGGTTGTCTCCGGCCCTTATTACAGCTACGTCTGTTGGCGCTACTCCCTCCTGGAATACAATCGTATCTACATTTCCGCTGGTTGTGTCTGAATCATATATTGTGTCTATTCCATATCCCCTGCCAAATTTGTATGTATCATTACCGTTGTTCTCTGATATATATCTTCCCGTTCCTCCGTACAGAGAGTCATTCCCAGCACCACCATCCAGTATATCGTTTCCATCTTCTCCGTAAAGGAAATCACTATCTATGCCGCCTTCAAGGGTGTCGTTTCCTCTTCCACCATACAGTATGTCATCACCAACTCCTCCAACAATAAAGTCATTTCCATCATCTCCCTTCAGGGTATCAGTTCCGGCTCCTCCCTTAATTATATCATTGCCTCCCAGGCCTGATATGTTGTCATTGCCTCCCATACCGTTAATAGTATCACTGTTTTCATCGTAGCCAGTTATTATATCATTGCCTTCTGTACCGGTCAGCACAGCATTCTTGATGTAGGCTACATCCCATATGGTGCCATCTGTAAATACTATCTGCTCTATCTTGTTAGCATCATAGCCCTTCTGGTAGCCGAACCGGTCATACTGGCTGAAGTAATTCTGTACCCTTACCTTGTCGCTTGTTCCATTGATGCTGAGCTCCAGGTCGTCGTTGACCTTTCTTGCTGTTATGTCTGTTGGTGCCACTCCCTCCTGGAATGTAATCGTGTCTACATTTCCTATGGTGGTGTTTGAATCATATATTGTGTCTATTCCATATCCTCTACCAAATATGTATGTATCATTCCCGTTGTTCACAAACCCATCTTCGTCCAAATCAAATCCTCCATCAAGAAAGTCATTTCCGGCACCGCCATCCAGTATATCGTCTCCTTCTTCTCCCGCAAGATAATCATTACCTATGCCACCGTACAGGGTGTCATTTCCGCTACTACCATCTAGGCTGTCATCTCCATCTCCTCCCATAAGAAGGTCATTTCCACCACCTCCGTCCAAGGTATCTCTTTCGCTTCCACCATCCAGGCTGTCATCTCCCATTTCACCATACAGATAATCTTCTCCGGCTCCTCCGATAATCGTATCATTACCTCCCCCGCCTGATATTCTGTCATTGCCTCCCAGTCCGTTAATAATGTAACTGTTTTCATCTTCGCACACTATATAGTCATCGCCTTCTGTCGTATGCAACACAGCATTCATGATGTAGGTTTGATCCCATGTGGTCCCGTCTACAAATGTTATCTGCTCTATCAAGTTTGCATAACATTCCAAGTACTCGTAATTCTTATTGAAGTAATATTGTACTACCACCTTGTCGTTTGTTCCATTGATGCTGAGCTCAAGGTTTTCTCCGACCCTTTTTACTGTTATGTCTGTTGGTGCCACTCCCTCCTGGAATGCAATCGTGTCTATATTTCCACTGGTTAAATCTTTATCATATATTGTGTCTATTCCATATTCCCTACCAAATTTGTATATATCATTACCGTTGTTCTCTGTGTTGCTTCTACTTCCTCCGTATAGGGTGTCATCTCCAGCACCACCATCCAATATATCGTTTCCTGAGTCGCCGTAAAGGGTATCATTACCTATACCGCCGTCCAGTGTGTCGTTTCCGTCCCATCCATTCAGACTGTCTGCACCAGCTCCTCCTGTTAGTTCGTCATCCCCATCTTCTCCTAAGAGGAAGTCATCTTCGGCACCGCCATCCAATATATCGTTTCCTGCTCCACCGTAAAGGTTATCATTTCCTAATCCTCCATCCAGTGTGTCGTTACCGTATTCTCCATCCAGACTGTCTGCACCAGCTCCTCCTGTTAGTTCGTCATCCCCATCTTCTCCCAAGAGACTGTCATTTCCTTCTCCTCCAAAGATCTTATCATTCCCATAACTTCCATAAAGACTATCATTTCCCGCATCTCCGCTTAATTCATCATTTCCTGATCCTCCGTTCAGATAGTCATTCCCTTCTCCTCCATAGATCTTATCATTTCCATTTTCCCCATAGAGTGTATCGTCTCCGGCATCTCCATATACTACATCATTTCCACTTCCTGCATATACCGTGTCATTTCCTGCCTTCATATGGAATTCATCATCCGCTTTCTCTCCGTAATTTCTGCCATAGACGATGTCATTCCCTTCCGTAGAGATCTTTAACATGTCTTCCATATCACTTATACTCCAGTTGCTTCCATCACTGAATCTTATCATTTCCACCGCATAACTGTAACTGGTGCTGGAGGCCGTCGGCTGGTTTTCATTAAAGTAGTACTCAATTATAATCTTATCCCCTGTTTCCACTCCTTCTTTCTGCAGGGTCAGGATAAGGTCATATTTATTTCTTGTTACTTTTACGTCTTCCTTGCGGATTCCTTCTCCAAAAGTAAGTACATCTAGATTTCCATTTATTGGGTCATAGTCGGAAATAATGTCCTGTCCGTCGCCGAGATTGAATAGATAGGTATCGTCTCCGTATCCTCCATACAGACTGTCTGCACCATCTCCTCCTGCTAGTATATCGTTTCCATCTGCTCCATAAAGGATATCATTACCTATGCCGCCGCCCAAGGTGTCGTCTCCGTATCCTCCATTCAGACTGTCTGCACCGTCTCCTCCTGCCAGGATATCATCTCCATAGCCTCCATCTAGTCTGTCGTTTCCTGCTCCTCCATAGATCTTGTCATTTCCATATTCTCCATTAAGAACATCGTTTCCGGCTCCACCGTTTAAGGTATCGTTGGCTGTTGAACCTAATAATATATCGTCGCCACCTTCTCCATATAAACAAGTTTTTTCAGTTGTTGAGGCCAATGTTTCATTTAAATCAGTACCAGATACGGCAATACCTGCACCTGTCGCGATGGCTCTTAAATTTTCTTCTGAAATTGAACCGAAGTAGTCAAAGAATTGATCAAATCCTCTCGTTCCTGACTTGTCAAGATATTTAATATATTTTGACAAATCACTCAATTGTAACGAGTGATCGTCTTTTAAAAGTTGCGGCAAACACAATTTGAGGTATAACAAATCTACAACTCTTCCAGCATCTGTTTCGACCACGCGTATATACGGTAAAATAGGTTTAAGGCTTGATTGTGCTAACAATTCACAGTAGTAGGTGTTAATTAAATCAGAATACACTGTTTTAAGTTGAACCGCTGCGATCGCATTAGGATTAATGCCATTTACACCTTTAAAACCTCTGCCAAGCATACTTTCAATTATACGCAGTTTTTGGGCATCAAAATTAACGCCACGGCTGTTTACTTCAACGTTTTCTGCTCCTGTAGAAATCAGCAAAATTTGCTCAATAATGCTGTATCGCGTGGCACTATCGGTTGAGTCCATAAACTCGGTTACTAATGCTTTTATTCGACCAGTTTTATCTACCACCATAGCTTTATTTAACGCCGGAACAAGCCCTATTCCTTTAACATTCGGTAGCGAGAGAATATCATCTGGAATTTCAACCTCGTTTTGATCTTGCGTGTTGTATGTTTCGTTATTAACCCAGTATTCGGCAACTTGATATTCGATACCATCCGATTTAGTAAAGGATGCAACATTTCCAAGTATTGTCCCTGATTCTGTAACCTCACCGAAAGACTGATAACCCAAATTGATTGAAATTATACCCGCATCTCTTAACGAGATAAGTTCACCATTTTCGGATATGCCGTTTCCGTTTATATCCTGCCATAGCAACAATGTACTAAAATCAACATCACTTTCGCTAATAATCCCATCTTTATCGGTGTCGTATTCCTTTAACGCTTCAAATCCATTTTGGGCAAACTCTCCTGTTTTTAAGCGACTTTTATCTCCAAACAATTCACTTCCGTCATTGATTTTGCTGTCTCCGTTTTTATCAATCGCAAGGAAAGCATCGTCACCACTAATCCAACCCATTTTCTCAGCGAATCCATTTTGGTCAAGGTCAAAATATGCACCGTTCTTAACGGTAGTCGGGGAGAAACCGTTCCCGACAAGATCAAGTACGAGCGGATCGACAGGCACTCGAATCTTTTCAGATTCACCGAACAAGCTCATTATTCCATCAAAAAGACCACTTCCCACTAGGCCTGCAAGACCGTAGCCGATAGCTCCAGCAAAAATACTTCCGATACCCGCACCAATGGGACCTCCGACAGCTGCACCAATTCCCATAAGGTAAGGTGCTATTGTTGATGTTAATGCCCAACCACCTATAGTACCCACAGCTAACTCCGTAGTTGAAGCTACAATAATAGCAGTAGCTTTATTCGTATCACCATTGTTATATGCGTCAACCGCACGCATGATAGAAACCCCAACTGTTGCCACAGTACCTACAACATCAACAATACCTCCTACTTTTGAAGCTGCTTTAAAAACGTTATCATAATTTGACACTTTAGTGAGTAATTTTGCAACATCTTCAGAATGATCACCAATTTTTTGTGAAACAGCTAAAGCGGCTTTATCAAAGTCATTAAGCGTGTCAACGGTTTTGTTTGAAGCTATTAAGTAACGAGCAAGCATATCATCGTTTATCGGTGCACCGTCTAGATTCGTTATTTGACGGACATAGTAATCGATTTGTTTCGCTTCCATTTTTTCAAGAGGAGAGAAATTGTCATAGTCTGTACCAAATTTTGATCGCACATCAACATCATCTGCGAAGTTTTTTATTTCGCCGATTGTTGTGTCAAAAATAGAGTTGGAAGGCGGGTCGGCGGGGAATCCACCGGTAATTTCTGTTAAGTTATCGCAAATGATTTTATTATTATTATCAACGTAAAATCTTAAATTATCAAATCGAGTGACACCATACTTCTTTGAAGTTGCTAACCGATCGGTTACCTGGGTTAAATCATCTACTGAATCAGAGTCCATCAGTACTCTATCTATGTATCTTAGTGATATCTGTTCGCCGTCAGTCATATTGTCAAAGTCAGGATAAGTGCCGCGTAATGCGTCGTCTGAACGGAATCCTATAGTTTGATTAACATATGGTGGATAGTGAGTGTTATCATAGTTAACTGTGTTGGCATCCAATATTACCTTTGTGTTTGTGACTGGGTCATAATACCAGTTGGTTGGCGATGTAGTATCTCCATTATGCGCACCAGTGTAATGTTCATACGTATCTAACGCCTGAATATTCCTGTAGTCGCCGGCATATTCAGGATAATCATTAACATTTAGCATATGATGTCCATAGTAAACAACTTCATTCCCTTTTTGGTTGAAAACTAGATTACCCTCCGCATCTAGCTGAAATGCAGCCCCTGCATTCAAGCCTTCATTTCCACTATCTCCCACATTAAGAATTGCTTCCATTTGCTCAGGTGTCCACTCCCGAGTGCCGAGCCCTTGTTTTATAAGCTCGCGCTCGTGGCTCCAAAAATCTATAACTGCTTGCCTTCGTATTTTCTTAATAAAATCATATCGATCAGCCTCAGTCATACTATTAAGATAGCTTTTCCGTTCTTCAATACTTAATGCATTGAACTCATCTGTCATTTCTTTAATCAGACCCAAACTTTTATTCCCCCCTATTCTTTTTTGCTTCATTTAGAGCACGTAACTGAGCTAACCATTTATTAGTTTGTACATCCTCACCTAGCTCGCTCTTTCCAAGTCGTATCAATTCAAGAAGAACCTCTTTGAAATCACCATATTCTTTTCTCTTCCCCTCAAACAGGCTTACGATTTCTCCCGTCTCTTTTTTAAAACAGAGAAACTCTCCATCGCCAATCATGTCTCCTATCATAACAAGATCCTCTGGAAGATATTTTTCTTCTACTACAATCCCTTTAATACCATAGAACTGTGCTGTAAAGCCAAAAATCTTCGCACCATTAGAAAACCGCAGCCATTCCTTATACGATTTAGGAATTGTGATTCCATAGGTGCTTTCCCAGCCCAAGATTTCCTCTTCGGTGGCAGGCGGATCAAACCGGGATTCATTTATTTCCATGTTTTCCATACGCTGGCATATTTCCTGCAGCTCGCTAATTTCTGATTGCAAGTTATTTTTTTGTATTCCCATAACAGTCTCCTCCTATAAAATAAATTTCACTATAAAGCCTATAATAACAGTATCTGTTCTTAAGGGTTCTTAATTTTAGGCAAAAAAATTGCCGCCTCATCTAGCTGAAATGTAGCCCCTGCATTTAAGCCTTCATTTCCACTTTTTCCATATTAAGAATTGCTTCCATTTGCTTAGGTGTCCACTCCCGAGTGCCGAGCCCTTGTTTTATTAATTCACGCTCATGAACCCAAAAGTTTTGGACAGCTTGAGTTCGAATCCGACCTAAAAGTTCCATTTTATCTGCTTCTGACATGCTTTGCAATATCTGTTTTCTTTGTTCAACACTTAATGCATTGAAGGTATCCGTCATTTCTCTTCGCAACAGTTCCAGTAACCCACATACTTTCCTACTCCTTCCACCTTTTTTTTGATTCTAGCATAGCTAAAATCTCAGCTTGCTTATCAGTCAAACCCTCTGCCGAATCCCTTATGGATTCAAGCATAGCTAACATCATAGCTCCTATTTTATTAGTTTTTTCGTCCTCACCTAGTTCACTCTTCCCCATTTGTATCAGATCAAGAATAATCTCTTTAAAGCTATCGAATTCACGCCTTCTTCCCTCAAATAGTCTTATAATCTTTCCTGTCGTTTTTGAGAAACAAAGCAGTTCTCCGTCACCAATCAATTCGCCAATATTAGCCAAGTCCTCTGGAATATATTTTTTGTTTGCAACTATCTCCTTTACTCCATAAAATCGTGCTATATTGGTAAATATCTGCGAACCGTCAGAAAACCGTAACCATTCTTTATATGATTCAGGAATAGTAATCCCATTAGTACGTTCCCAATCCAAGATTTCCTCTTTGGTAGCAGGTGAATCAAACCAAGATTCATTCATTTCCTTATCCTCCATACGCTTGCAAAGTTCCTGTAACTTGCTAATTTCCTCTTGTAAGCTATTTTTTTGTATTCCCATAACAGTCTCCTCCTATAAAATAAATTTGACTATAAAGCCTATAATAACAGTATCTGTTCTCAAGGGTTCTTTTTTATTAACTTGTTTTTCTATAACTTTTTGCATATTTTTCCAATAACTCTTGACAAATATATAGTAATTTGCGGCGAAGCTCTTATAGAAAATACATTTTTTGGAGGTGTTTCACTTATGCTGAAAAGCTGGACTTGTCATGATGATTACAAGCTGTTTATTTCTGACACTGTTGCTTCTTTGAATGAATCTTTGTTGTGATGATTTTTGTTTTATTATAATCAAAAAAATATGTAATTTAACAAGTATACAGTCTTGTTAAATTACAAAAATTATTCGATCATTAATTTAAACTTGTATTTATATCTTTTTCTGCGATTTTCAGTCTCTGCATCCTATTATTGAAGCTTATATTGAAGCCTATTCATCCTTATATTTACTTTTTATGAAATTATATGGTAATTTGTTACTATTTGTCAAGCTAAATCTATTATTTGTTCTTTTTAGTTTCTTCTTAGTTCTTTTTATTCTTATTGCTTATTTTTGCTATTTTCTTCTCGTTTTTAGGTAAATAATCAAACAAAAGAGGCGAATCCTTTCATTTTTTTTAAATTAAAGAATCCACCCCTTATTAATAACTAAATTTCTATATACAAAATAAATTCCTTATAGCATAATTCTAAGTGTTAACTCCATTCCTGTCATGGTTGCAACCAGTATACCTTCTCCTGTCTCCCGGAGTAATTTTGGCATAGCTTCCCCTGTCCAACTCGCCTCTTAGTTAGAAAGCATCGATTGTTGTCAGTATTACTCAAATATAATAAGTTAAAATAAATTCCTTATAATACCCGCTCCGGCAATAAACGTCCCGATAGAAGCGCCCAAATTTGACATAAATACGACTAGTATGATTCGTAGAAATCTGTTTTTTAAAATACCTTTAAAGCTGAAAATATCCTCTGGAATGTTATTAATATCCTGTACGGTAGGCTTTTTTATTGATGCTTCTACCAAGCCGGTAAACCATCCGCAAGCAAGAACTGGATTGATTGTAGTGAATGGTGCTGCAATGAAGGATGTTGCTATACTCAATGGGTGTCCTAATGATAACGCGGTAAACAATGCGGCCAATACACCTGTCCATAATACCCATGCCGATAATTGGTTTAAGCCAGTTTGTATATTAACGAAAAAAGTATAGGTCAGCAGAGCAATCACAGTAACAGGAATCATCCAACCTATTATCTTTGAAAATCGGCTGTTAGAAGGCACAGCCGATATATTTTTCATATCCTGCTCACGATAGATCTCATTTTTTACGCCCGGTACATGAGCGCCACCAAGAACGGCCACAATCTTTTTGCCGGGTGCGTTTTTTATTTTATTTGCTAAATATTGATCCCGTTCACAAATGAGTATTTCCCCAATTTTAGGAAACTGTTTACGCATATCAATCAAAACTGATTCCAACATATCTGTCTGCAAAAGCTCTTGCAAGTCTTTATCCGATATTTCAGTATTATCGTCAAATGAGAATAGAAAGCTTATAATAAGCTTCGCTTTTTCCCATATCCTCAACTTCCTCCATATGCGGAGAAATGTGGTTTGAATTTTGCGATCTGCCAAGACTAAATTTGCACCTATTTCCTTTGCGCTCTCGATACCTTGTATCATTTCACCACCAACGGGAACCTCCAGTTTCTTAGCAATCTTTTTCTGGTATGAGCTTAACGCAAGGTTAGCCAGTAGAAAACCGACCCTTTTAGTTTTAATTACTTTTACTATATCTGTATTTTCCCATGCTTTGGGATTTTGTATATTGCTGTACCTATCCTCGTCAAGCTCAATACAAACGCTGTCGGGGCGTTCATCCTCGATTACTTGCTTTACAAGCATCGCACTTTCTCTGGATACATGAGCCGTTGCTATTAATATTATTTCTTTTTCCTGAAATTCTAATTTCGTAATATTCGTGTTCATCATTTGTCACCTTCCAATACCTCAAGTAGCAGCTTTAAGGTAAAATCAATAAATTGTTCAATATCCAATGAAAAATACTGGGTAAAGCTATCACCAGTCATACGAAGCATATGAAAAAATCCGTTAGTGATAAAAATAGAAGAAAATCCAAGCAATGTAGCATCAACATCAGTTCGAATTGTATTATCATCATGTGCCAAATTAAAAATAGAAATCGCTTCCCTGTGAATTTCTCCGGCACATTCTTCATATTTTTGATAAAATGGTAGCTCGTCCGGCAATTTTTGTGAACGTATTCCCTTAATTTGCGACATCAAATCAAATAGATACCCTGATTCGGTAAAGAAATCACGAAAAGCCTGTACCACTGACTTAATTTTCTCTTTTCCCGTGTTTTCACTTTGCGCTATATTCTTTACATTTTCCAGAAGACTCCGATGCCCATTCAGCAAAACTGCAAAGTACAAATCCTCTTTACAGGTAAAATATCGATATATAGTTCGTTTTGTGTATTCACAACTTTTTGACAGCATATCCATCGTTGTTTTTTCATAACCATTGAGTCTGAACAAATCCTTAGCATGTTGCAGAATAGTTCTCTCTATTTCAATTTTTTCCCGTTCCTGCCTAGATAACTGCATATCCATTACATATCTTCCTCCTTCCTTTTGAAGAAAAGCTTCTTGCACTGTCAGGTTACAAGTATAACATTGGTATACCACAGAGCAATACTCACGTCAAGTCCTCCTAAGGAAGTTTTTTCTGATATGCGATTATATAAATATGTTATTTTCACATCAATTCAATTAACATTGATACATTTCTGATAGCATTTTGGCTGCTTCTTTCTCTAATAATATTACCGTTTCATTAGTACAGATACCCCGGTATTCATATAGGGTGGTCCGGTATCATATCCCATCAGTGCAGCAAAAGCCTGTGCCGTACCTAAATATCCCATGGTATAAGGATTTTGATTTATAATGGCTTTAAAGCTATTATCATTTAAAAGCTCCAGATTTAACTTAGATTGATCAAAACCAATACCGATAATCCTATTATTGTCCTCCTTTATTGCACTGCCGACCCCTTCGCTTGATCCTTGATTTGTACCAAAAAGACCTACTAATTTCGGGTTTTGCTTTATGATATTTTCCGTTGCTTTCTGGGATTCTATAGGATTTCCCAATGTATACACAGTATCTAACAGAGTAAATCTTCCATCTGTCTTAATTACGTCTTGAAATCCTTGTTCTCGCTGTAATGTAGTCTGGTTTGTCAGACTCACACTTACTATTCCAATCTCACCCGATTGGATACCTGCAAATTCTAGCTCATCCAATATATTTTCCCCGGCTATCCTGCCTGCTTCATAATTATTTGTAGCTAATATAGTTATTGCTTCTTCCTTTGCCGGAGAGTCCACATAGACTATTTTTACTCCTTTTTCCTTTGCTACCCTTACCGGTTCAGCTAATCTATCCGCGTCATTGGCTGCAAGCAAAATAGCATCAGCTCCGCTATTAACAGCATTATTTAGTATTCTAATCTGCTCGTCCGTATCAAGCGTTTCCGGAGCATCCCATATGTATTGCATTCCAAGAAGGTCAGACATATCTGCCGCGCCTTGATTCATAACTTCCCAAAACTCAACGTTTTTTTCTTTTGTGATTAAGTAAATCTTAAAATTATTCTGCAGTGATGTAGGTAATGTTGCAAATAATTCAGCATTTTTTTGCCTTTCGTACCACCAGATAAATAAAACAAAAGCTGCCAATATAACAAGAAGATTGATAATAATTTTTTTGTGTTTCATAATTATCCTACTTTCCGGAATGAAGCAAGCTCTCCATTGGAATTAATCACTTTTCAGCACTGAAAAACCAGTATTCAAATAAGGCGGGCCCGTTCTTTTCCCAAGCAAAGCCGCTACTGCCTCTGCCATACCAAGATAACCCATAGTATATGGATTTTGAGCTATGATCGCTTTCAGACTTCCATTTTTAAGTAACTCCATATTCTGCTGCGTTTTATCGAAACCGATTCCAACAATGCGGTTATTTACTGATTTATTGGCATTACCTACTCCCACAGTGGTTCCTTCATTTGTTCCGAATAGGGCGATTAAATCCTCATTTTCATTAATTATTTTATTAGCCGCTGCTTCGGATGACGCAGGTTCACCATTGGTAAATATTGTATCAAGAAGATGATATCTACCGTCCGATGAGATGACCTTACGAAAGCCGGATTCCCGTAATTCTGCATTCTGTTTGGATGCAATACTGACTATTCCTATTGAGCCGCTAACTATACCAGAATCTGATAATAATGAAATTAATGTCTGTCCTGCAGCAACCCCTGCATCATAATTATTAGTTGATAATGTTGTAATTGCTTCTTCAATTGCAGGCGAATCGACATAGATAATTTTTACACCTCTGGCTTTGGCATCTTCTATTGCGCCGGATACCCTTCTGGGATCATCTGCAGCAACTAAAAGTGCATTCGCCCCGTCATTCACTGCCCTATTAATAATATTAATTTGTTCTATTACATTCCTCTTAGCAGGAGCATCCCATATATAATTAATGCCTATGGCGGCTGCCATATCGGCTGCTCCCTGATTTATAAAATTCCAATACTCATATTCTTTATCCGTTGTAATCAGATAAACCTTATCATATCTAATCAGTGATGATGTTAACTTAACTTCATTTCGGATATTATATTGATGCCAGGTAACAAATATGGCAAAGGCAGTCATAAGAATAATGATATTAATCACTATCTTCTTAATTCTCATAACGATCACGCTTTCTTACTGTTATTTCTTATTCGAAGACTTACCGTAAAGAGGTACAAAGTATATACATTACAAATATATTCGATAACACAGAATATAATCCCCATTCACTTAAAATGGGCCGCTAATTATAAAATAAATTCGGGATGCCACAATATATTATGAACTACTGACTTTAGGAAAATGATAAACCCTCACTGCGCTTGGCTTATATTATGATTTGTTTACATAATATAAGGCTGTCGCATTTCAGACTTTTATATAATATAAAGGGACTTTGCATAATCCTTTATATCATTTAAAGCTATTTTGCGACAGCCACATGATACTAAACCAGTGTTCTTAAAACCTATTCTTTTTTAATAATGTACTTAAAGCTTCGATTGCTTCGTTTTCATCTTCTCCATCCGCTCTTATTACTATTTTATGATCCCGCCTAATCCCTAAACTCATAATGCCAAGGATTTTCTTTGCATCCGCCTCTTTATCTTCCATCGAAATCGTAATACGGCTTTTAAAATCAGAGGCCTGCCTCACCAGTTGACCAGCCGGTCTTGCATGTATTCCCAGCGAATCATTAATTGTATAAGTAAATTCTTTCATCAGATTTCCTCCATTTTATTATCTTATCCTATCTAAGAAATAATAATTCAAGCTTTCGATATCATGATGAAAGAAAGGTGGCATAAGACTTTGGTCGACTATTTCATCCTATGCATCAAAAATATATTAACTCTCATACTCTTTTTCAATTTCCTCAAGAAAAGATATAACGTCGCTCCATACAGCTTCTTCGACTTCATTCCCACATTCATGATCCCAATATGTAAAACTCAATCCTTCCTCGTCTGCAGTGAAAGAGCAAAGCCAATAAGAAAAATAGTTATCTTGGCCAAAAACGAACCAATCAGGTTTAAAGGGATTTCTTTCTGATTGTTGTATTGCTACTTCAATAGGATATATCTCACCGAAAGGAAGGTTTACCTTAGATGTAAACTTATAAAGTGCATGTAATGCTGTAGGAATCTGTTTTAATCTCTCATCGGTACTATCAGGAGCCGTTAACATTACTTCGTCTCCGTACTTATTCATTAGTGTATCAAAATATAATTTTATAGTTTCAGTCATTAGAATTCCTCCTCAAAATTTCGATTGTCACGTATTTCTAAAATTTCAATGTCTATCATGTTTGTGACTCCGCATTAATTTTATGCGATAAATTGGAAATCGTCAAATTAAGTCTGACATGGTAGTCACTTACTTGATATAAAATCCTGTGCTGCAGTAATTTTAAACGAGGCATTCCCAATATAGAGAAATCCTGTTATACTCTAAATGAAAATTGATCATAACAATGTACATTGTTATGAAACATCTTAAGTGATCAAAAAATAAATAGAAATAGAATTCTTGTTAGCGTTAGAAATAATCTATAAAAAGAGGGATCGTAGCATAATGGAAGAAGAATTAAAAGATTTACCACAGGAATGGATTGTTTTATTGAACTCTATGCCTGGAATCAAAGAACAGTTAATTAGGGATAAAAAAGTGAATACAGATGAAATGATTTCACCATACTTCTTTTCATATTTTTTAGATAATTATAAGAGCTGTGAACCATTCTTTCTATGCTTTGAAAGAGGAAAGGAGGTATTTGATAATTTATATGAATTGTATGGTGAAGATAGATCAACAGAAGCAATGGACGAGACCTTGCACAAGAATGAATTAAACAAACTACTTATTCGTCATATTGAGGGGATGAATTACTTGTTAGAGATGGAAGGTGAACCCACATATGACATTCGCGAAATGGAAATAAAGGAACTTAGTGAAGAAGATTTTTTGGATCAATATACCACAGTAGATATTGAAAATGAAGATATGAAAGGATGCTGTTCTCAGGTTATGCGTCTCAACATATTACCTGATAAAGAGATAAATCCGATCGTTGAATTTGAAGAAGCATTATATGAATTAACGCTGGATTATAATCTTATATTTTATATTTTGTGGCCACTTGGGAAGGTAGATCATATCGAAAATCCATATAATGCTTATGTCAAACTGTGGAAAGCTGATATTAAACCTTATATAATAAATAAAAATTTATTAGTTATTGTAAGATAAGATTATTGCATATTGAAAAATAGTATCAGAGACGTAATGTTTCTGTACCTCGGATATAGGCATTAAACCTCTCGTGAAGGGGCAGCTTAATGAATAATAAACTCCTTGCTGTTTATTACTTTAGATATGAATATCGTATGGCAATTTATTATCTGTTAATCCACTTTTATTTTTTTGATTAATCATAACTTCTAATGCAATTTTTTAAACAACCGAACAGAAAATGCTGATATCCTCAGTATTTTCTGCCCGTCTTTTTAATTATCAATTTATTTTTTATAAGATTATAATTATATTTCCCTATCTCCTATATTCAATGTTATAAATGCCCGATCCGGTTAAAGTCTGATATTTTCCCTCTTTTTTCGTAAAAGTAAGTCCGTCTGAGCTAATGATTTTCTCTGCGCCATCAAGGATAATGGTTGAGGTAGTATTATGCGGAATGGTTATTTGTAATTTCACAATATCCCTATTCAATTCCCATCTTGATGCAATCGTACCATATACGGATTCATATTTTGTTTCGGCAAAGCTAAGACCACCTCCAATATGGGGATAAATGATACTATGCTTAAAGCCCGGCTGTTTCTCATCTGTTTCCAATCCCCCCATCACGCGGTAGATCCACTCTGCAATTGCTCCATATGCATAATGGTTAAACGAATTCATATTAGCACTCCACATCGTACCATCCGGTTTTATGCCGTCCCAGTGCTCCCAGACCGTCGTTGCTCCCATCTTGACCTGATACAGCCAGGAAGGAAAATCTTCTTTTAACAAAAGCTCATAGGCTTCCTTCGTATGACCGTTCTGACTTAGAGCATGACAGAAATATGGAGTTCCTACAAAGCCGGTAACCAGATGTCCATTCTCCTTATGAAGTAATTTAAGCAATGAATCCACAGTTACCTGCCTGAATTCTACCGGTACCAGATCAAAGTACAGTGCTAAAATATGAGCTGTCTGGGTCTGAGCAGTCATAAAACCATCCTTATGAAAAAAGGTTCTCCGGAATTTACTTTTAATTCTCTCGTGTAGCTTTGCATATTCCTTGGCATCTTCGGTATTCCCTACTATTTCAGCCATATTGGCAAACAAACCTGTGGAATAAGCATAATAAGCAGTACAGGTTAGATCATTCGGTGTGGCACCAAAGTAACTACCTTCCTCGGCATCAAGAGCAACCCAGTCACCAAATTGTAGCTTATAATTCCAGATATCATCCACGGCATGATTTTTCATAAAATCTATCCAAGCCTTCATGCTAGAATACTGTTTCTTAATAATTTCCTTATCACCGTAGTTCAAATATAAGGACCAGGGCATAATGACAGCTACGTCAGCCCATGCAGCAGCAGAATGGGTTCCCTGAATTAACAGCCAGTCATCATACATCGTCTCAGGTTTCAGAATATCCGGTACCACATGGGGTACACCACCCTCTTCGGTTTGATCAGCCGCCACATCGACCAGCCATTTTGAGAAGAACTCATAGGCATTCATCAGATAACAGGCCGTTCTTGCGAAAATCTGTGCATCACCGGTCCAGCCAAGACGTTCATTTCGCTGGGGACAATCTGTTGGTACATCAACAAAATTACCCTTCAATCCCCATAGGATATTATGATGAAGCTGATTCAAATCCGAGTTGGAACAATGAAAGCTTCCCGTAGGCTCCATATCGGAGTGTACCGAGTATGCTGTAAAATCCTCCTTCTTAGGTATTCCCGGCCAGGACGCTATCCTAGCATAACGAAAACCCTGGAAGGTAAAGCTCGGATGATATTCGATTTCACCATCCTCACCAAAATAATAGATTAAGGTTTCCTTTGCTTCACGCAGGTTATCAAAATAAGCGTTCCCCTTTGAATCCAGAACCTCAAAACAATTTAATTCAATTTTATTATCTTTTTGTCCGGTTGTATGAAAGCTAATCCAACCGGTCAGATTCTGCCCAAAATCAATACAGGTGTCTCCACCAGGAGTTGTAAAGATACTTATTGCAGGAAGCTTATCAATCATTTTCACCCTTGATGCTCCCTGTGCGGTCAAAACACTTTTATCATAATCCAGAAGACTTACCTCTTTCCAGGCCGTTTCATCAAAATAGGTATCATTCCAGCCCGCCTGTTCCAGCCTAGCATCATAGATCTCTCCGTCATAGATTTCAGAAAATACAACCGGAGCATCACTACCTGTCCAGCTCTCGTCCGTAATGACAATATCCTCTGTACCATCCTCATATCGGATTATGAGCTGTCCGAGAAACGCAGTTCTTCTGCCATAATGGTTTCGAAAGCCCATAAAACCCATTTTGCCTTTATACCATCCCGCTCCCACCATAGCTCCGGCTGCATTCCTACCCTCTTTTAAAAGGTCTGTTATATCATAGGTTTGATATAATAAGTGGCTGTGGTAGGAAGTCCAACCGGGAGTAAGCTCATCCTCTCCAACCTTTTGACCGTTCAGGTAGAACTTATATAATCCTAGCGCAGTTGTAAATGCCCAGGCTTCCTTAACACCTTTTCTTACAATAAATTCTTTTCGAAGGCAGGTCGCCTTAGAATTATCTGCATCCTGATCAATTTCGGCTGTGATGAAAGAAGCTTTCCACTCTTCATGATCTATTAAAGCAGTTACAAAGGATACCGGCTCACTATAACCTGTACTTTCTCCATTTACAGCACTGATGCTAACCCTTACATAATATCTTGTTGCTGAAATGAGATCGAAATTATGAATCCTAACATGTGCAGATTCATCGCTTTCTACTTCACCGGTATCATATATGATATTCATAAAATCATGTTCGGCAGAAAATTGTAAACGATAAGTTTTCTGTACTATATTCTTTTCGTCGCTTTCAATAATCCAGCTAAACTGAGGTAGGGTCGTTATTCCAATCAGTTCCTTATGATAATCTAATTGTAAGGATTTAATTCTAATCACAAATGGTACCTCCAATCATAAAAGGTATCCCCTTTTTCATTGTCAGTTCCCAATTCTTATTTGCATAAGATACCAGAAAGATTCCATCCTGCTTCGCCGTTAGTGTTGCCTTATCAAGTTTTCCGTTATCCCAGGAAATGTCCACCGTAATACCGCCTCTTGCACGTAAACCGCTTATTTTTCCTGACTTCCATTCCTCCGGTAATGCTGGTAACAGACGTATTTTATTCTTATGGCTTTGCAGAAGCATCTCGGCTATACAGGAGGTTAAACCGGTATTTCCGTCCAACTCATATACATGATCAAAGGCTCCTGCCCCTCTAGTCGGTGGATGGTATACCATAAGATTGGGCTCCAGAAGATTGTCCATCATGCTTTTAATATGTTCATAGGCTTTATTTCCATCACAAAGTCTTGCTTCATATAACATTAACATTGACCTTGCCCATCCAGTATCCTCCCAGTTTTCAATCGGAGTTAACTTTGCCTTCAGTGTTCTCTTTACCGCCTCACATAACTTAGGGGTTTCTTCGGGGGTAATCTGCGAGAATGGGAATAAGCCAAGTAAATGACTTGTGTGTCTGTGCTGAACGTCAGCCTGCTCAAGATCATGATTCCATTCTGCAATTGTTCCATCCTTCGTAATTCGGTATGGAAGCAAATGCATAAGCTTCTCATGAACCTCCTGCTGCAATTCGATATCGGAATCCTTTATTATATCACAAGCCGCCAGATAGATCGAAAACAACTCTCTTATCATCAAAAGCTCATAGGTACACCCATTACTGATCTGATAAGGCTTTTCCTGATATAGAAAACTGTTTTCCGGTGAAATGGAAGGCCCACAAGTATAATAATCGGAGGAATCTTCCCTAAACACATACCGGTGAAAGAATCGGACGGAGCCTTCAATCAGAGGAAAAGCTTCATTGATCAGAAAATCCTGGTCTCCAGTGTAAAGATAATGCTCCCACATCTGTGTCAGTATCCATACACCACCTGTCGGACATGGGGCAATCGGAGAAGCCCAGTAAGGCGCTGCAAATCCCCAAGCATTGGATACCAGTTCACCAATCCATCCGTCCAGTCCATAGCTTTCCTTCGCTGCCCTAGCCCCTTCCTTTGATAAATCCTCCTTAATCCAACGAAACAATGGTTTCACTGACTCACCAAGATCGGTAACTTCACTCGGCCAGTAATTCATCTGAGTATTAATGTCAAGGTGCATGTCACAGGTCCAGCCGATCCGGCAGGCTACATTATCATTCCAGATCCCCTGTAAATGGGTGGGCAGCTTTGAATCCTCCCTAGAGCTTGATAAAAGCAGATATCTGCCATACTGAAAAAGCACCGGAAGAAGCTTTTGATGTCCCTCCTTCTCATCCAGCCTAAAATCTACCCGTTCCATAAAACTTCTAATATCTTTTTCATGCCGCTCCTTCAATATTAGATAATTTTTTCCCATGCAAACCGCGACATGTTTCATTACTTCTTCCTTCAGTTTTGTTACTGCCAGACCCTTTGAAACATAATCACGTTTAAAATCTGTGGCCATGTCTAAATATATCTTAATATCACTTGCACCGGTAATTTTCAGTCCATTCCCGTCCACAATGCAGGTACCATCGGTCATAATAGATGCAAACCCAACCAACAGGCTGCCGCAGACCTCATCACAATGCATGGTTTCATAAGCGTAGCAGGTAAACAGTATTGTGTTCTCTCCATAGATTACACTGCCATATTCATTGGCTGGTTGAAAGCAAATCATGACATTACCAACATTACCATCTCCATTCATATGAATATGATTTATTAAAATTTGATCCGGATTCGATATAAAGAGCTCCTCCGTTATTTCCTGTCCATCCTTTATAAAAGAACACTCCGTTATTCCAGTTATAATATCAAGACTTCTTTCATATCCTGTAATCTCTTCCAGACTAACACCATAGTCAATCAGAAGTTCTCCAACCGGAAGATTTGTTCCATAATTCCCACGAACACCAATGAACTTCTCTGCCTCTTCCTGTACCTTATCGTATTCGCCATTACTCGCATAGCTTCGCATTCTATAAAAAGCCTGATCAGCATCCTTCTGATTATTGTGATCACTCTTGCTCCCACTATAAAAAGTATTTTCCGATAATTGAATCCGGTTCTTAGGCAAACTCCCATCTACCATAGCCCCTATATGCCCATTACCAACCGGTAATGCCTCACCCCATCTTTCAGATGGCCGATTTCTAATAATCTTCAATCAAATCCCTCCCTTTCCTATTTATAATGTTAACGTAATAAACTGTTTTTTCTGGTTTGATATCATAATTCATCTCGCTAAATAAATACGGCTTATATTATAAAAACCTTCATAATAAGCGCCGATCGAAGCGAGTGTACACCCGCGGTAGGCTGTCTAATTCTCACTCATTGTTTTCGTTATCTATGGTTCTGAGTAAGCCAGTTTGAGAATTTGACACATGAGCCTTAACTGAAACTTCACATTCAATGTCTACAAGAATGCTTGATAAAATCAGCACATTACATATAATG
>JAEWMT010000121.1 GCA_023393095.1 Bacillota bacterium | reverse complement strand
CATCTTAGTAAAAATCACATATACATCATCCAATTTATTTTTTTTAAATAAATCAATGATTTCCATTGATATATCATAAGCACGATATAAGGTCGGATTCTGAGGCGTATATAAAAATTCCTTATCCACTTCATATCCCTTACGGATAAAATATTGTCTTCCGACCTGACCAACTGCATAGATATAATTATGCTTGAATTTTTTTAATTCCTCTTCCGCTCTTTTAATCACATTGTGATTATAAGAACCAACCAACCCTTTATCTGCGGTAATAATCAGAAATCCGGTTTTTCTGTCATCCGGTGCAATTTCCGAACGACGCTTAAAGAACGCCTGGCTGACATGCGGAGCACGTACCAAAATATCGTAAATCGTCGACTGAAGTTTTTCAAAATAAGGCTGTGTTGCAGCAAGACTTTTTCTTGCCTTCTTCAACTTAGAAGAAGAGATCAGATACTTGGCATTCGTTATCTTCATGATATCCTGAATACCCTTAATTCTGGATCGTATTTCTCTGGTATTTGCCATAGTAACCTCCATGATGCCGCTATGCGGCATACCAAATACTTATTGAAAACACCATGCGTTTTTCAATAGAGAATTATGTTAATATAATTTTCATAAGAAAATTATACTTTTAATAATTCACATAAGTGAATTATATTTTATTTAATTCTCTTAAGAGAATTATGCTTTCAATAATTCTCTTTCATTACTTCTTAAATTCCTTAGCTGCCTTCACAATCTGCTCTGTTAACTCATCCGTTAATACTTTTTTTGTATCAATTTCTTCTATTACATTAGGATATTTTGTTCTAAAGTAATTCATTAAATCACTGCGGAACTCTTTCATTTCCTTTAATAAAACATCATCAAATAATTTGTTATTGGCAATCACCAATAGGATAACCTGTTCATGTAGTGCTAATGGTTTTGATAATGGCTGCTTCAGAAGTTCAATCAAATGCTTACCATGCTCTAACAAATCCTTTGTTGCCTTATCAAGGTCAGAGCTAAATTGAGAGAATACTTCCATCTCTCTGTACTGTGCAAGGTCGATTCGAAGACTTCCGGCTGCCTTTTTCATAGCTTTTGCCTGTGCCGCACCACCAACACGGGAAACACTTAAACCGACATTAACCGCAGGTCTAATACCGGCATAGAATAATTCACTTTCTAAGAAAATCTGCCCATCTGTAATAGAAATTACATTGGTAGGTATATAAGCAGATACATCTCCTGCGAGTGTTTCTATAATAGGCAGAGCGGTTATGGAACCACCACCAAATTCTTCATCAACACGACAGGAGCGCTCCAGCAATCTAGAATGAAGATAGAATACATCTCCTGGATATGCTTCACGTCCCGGCGATCTTTCAAGCAGCAGTGACATAGTACGATAAGCTACCGCATGCTTTGAAAGGTCATCATATACGATTAATACATCTTTCCCTTGTTTCATAAAATATTCTGCTATTGCAGTTCCTGCATAGGGAGCGATATACTGCAAAGGAGCAAGGTCACTAGCTGAGGCAGATACAACAATTGTGTAATCCATCGCATCATGCTTCGTTAGAGTATTAACAATCTTAGCCACTGTAGATGCTTTCTGCCCGATAGCTACATAAATACAGATAACATCCTGACCCTTCTGATTAAGTATCGTGTCCATAGCAATTGAAGTCTTACCTGTCTGACGGTCACCAATAATTAACTCACGTTGTCCTCTGCCGATTGGGAACATAGCATCAATCGATAAGATACCTGTCTGAAGCGGTACCGTAACTGGTTTTCTGGTACATACACCGGGTGCTTCATTTTCAATCGGGAAAAAGTCAGTAGCCTCGATTGGACCTTTTCCATCAATAGGACTTCCAAGTGCATCAACAACTCTTCCGATTAATTTATCCGAAACCGGAACACCGGCTTTCTTATTTGTCCTTACTACCTTAGATCCTTCTGTAAGTCCGTAGTCTGAGCCTAATAAAACGCATCCGATCGTTTTCATACTAAGGTTCTGAACAATACCACGAACGCCATTCTCAAACTCAACTAATTCGCCGTACATTACATTATCCAGTCCATAAACGGTTGCGATACCGTCACCGATACTGATTACGCTTCCTGTTTCTTTCACATTGGTTTTTATTTCATAATTTTCAATTTCACTTTTTAAAACAGAAATTATTTCATTCTGATTAATATTGCTCAAACACTTCACCTCCTAATTAGAGCTTTTTGCATTTCTGATAGAGTTCCTTTGATGCTTTTATCGTATTCGGTATATCCCACATACAAGACAAAACCCCCGATCAAGGAAGCATCCTCTTCTAACTCAAGAAAAACTCCTGATTTCTTATATTTTTCGCACAGCATACTCTTAATTTGATTAATTTGTGCTTCTTCCGGCTTTTTCACATATGCAAGCTTTGCTTTCAGTATATCTTTATGTTCTAATATCATATCCTCATATACACTGATAACATCCGAAAATAAACCTATGGTTTTATTTTCGCACAACAGCTTAAGAAAGCTGGTGATTTCCTTATCAAAAAGCTTATCAATTACAGAATCCTTGTTCTGTTTACTTATTACCGGATTTTCTAATGCATTCTTTAATTCACTGTTATTTAGTAGAAGGTTTTTTGCTGATTGTATGCTATCATCCTTAAGTTTCAGGGAATATAAAACCTTTGCATAATTTAAAGCTCGCTGTGATATCATTTAGCAGCACCTACTTCTTTTAAGAAATCACCAAGGAATTCTTTATTGGTATCGTCATCTACATTTTTACCAATTACTTTGGCAGCAGCTAACATAGCAATTCCCGCAATCTCAGCCTGTGCACTTTCCATGGATTTCTTTCTTTCCTGTTCGATGTTTCTTTCTGCATCTTCCATCACTTTGGCAGCGTCATTTCTTGCTTCCTGAAGCTTTCTGCTATATTCCATTTCAGCTCTTTCTCTTGCTTCTTTCATAATTACAGAAGCCTGATCTCCGGCATTCTTTAATTCATTCTCATAATCACTCTTAAGCTGATACGCTTCTGCCTTCTTATCGTCCGCTTCTTGTAATGAGTCGGAAATTGCTTTCGCTCTCTTTTCCATCATCTCAGTAACCGGTTTAAATAAGAATTTTTTCAATAAAAGAAAGAAAACTATAATGTTAACGATATCCCATATAATAGTCCAATTAAAATTTAACAATAAAATTCCCTCCTAAAATTTATTTTAAGAAAAGAATAACTAATAAAGCAATTACAAAGCCGTAAATAGCGGTTGCTTCTGCTAATGCACAACCTAATAATAATGTCTTATTGATGTCACCCTTTGCCTCTGGCTGTCTTGCTATGGATTCTGTTGCTTTAGCGGTTGCTATACCAATACCAATACCTGCTCCTACACCTGTTAAAACTGCAATACCTGCTCCAATTGCGATTAATGCTCCCATGTACTTATCTCCTTGATATTATTTTAAGAATAAAATTACTAATAAAGCGATAACGAAACCATAGATTGCTGTTGCTTCTGCTAACGCACAACCTAATAATAATGTCTTGTTAATATCGCCTTTAGCTTCCGGCTGTCTTGCTATGGATTCTGTTGCCTTAGAAGTTGCTATACCAATACCAATACCTGCTCCTACACCTGTAAGAACTGCAATACCTGCTCCAATTGCGATTAATGCTCCCATATTTACTCTCCTAACTTTTTTATAATATTTACTTTTCAAATCTTTGTTGTAACTTTCTTATCACTCCATCTTTTCCTGCATGAACAAAGATGTTAAGAACACAAATACATACGCCTGAATTAATCCGTCAAAAATATCAAAATAAAAGCTGAATGGAATCGGAATAATTGCTGGTACTATTATTTTAATTAGTTCCATAACTACGAAACCACCCAAAATATTACCGAAAAGTCGCATACACAAAGATAGTGGCCTTATCATGATTTCCAGAATATTAATTGGCGTCATGATTGCCATTGGTTGTGCAAAGCTTTTGAAATATCCCTTGACTCCTTTTGCATGTATACCGGAATATTCAATCAATATAATACTCATAATAGCAAGAGCTGTCGTTACGTTAATATCCTTTGTGGGTGGGGTTATTCCAAATAATCCAATAACATTTGCACATGCAAGATAAATTAAAACTGTTCCCAAATATGGTATATAACGTTTCCCGTGTTCTCCGAGAAGTTCTGTAAAAAAGTTACTTATAAAACCTACAAGGGTTTCGACAACCATCTGTGGTTTATCCGGAACCATCTTAAGATTTCGTACAAAAATTAATGTCAATACCATAACAACTGCCATGATTCCCCATGTAACAGTTACTGAAGACGGTACAGGAATATTTGTACCGAATAGGTGAATTGTAAAACTCGTTTTACTGCCTAATTCTTCCATGAGCTTTTCTGCTAAGTCCATAAAGTTCACCTCCTCATTTTAAATTTTACCCATAGAGATGGGTCTTATCCTGTGTAAACGTTATATATCTTTCATTATGTCTAAAATACATAATTTTAAAAACACCAATAAAAAAACCTTCATTGGCAAACATTATAAATAGATATAATTTTATAGAAAAAACTGGATATAGAATAGAATTATATATTGATAAAAACCAGCTTAACAGGCTTTTATTAATTATATATTAAAAGACGGTGCACTCTTTTTCCCATCTTTGAGCTGTAAATAGTGAACCAAAAATATTTTAACCCCTGTTTGGGATATCAGAATATTCCTTCTCCTAATCTGTAGATATAATTGAAGGAATGATAGAATAGCAGCCATCATAAAAAATGAAATAATCTGATGACTGTGAATCAACTGAGTTAGCTCATCTAACGCCTGTATCGTAACAGAATCCGGTGATAATATTCTCGGATTAACTGTATTAGTATTTCCATAAAGATCACATGTCTGATTTTGTGATTCTTCAATCCTCTTAAGTCTGTAATTATTATAAACTTCACCTTTGGTTGTAATATAATATGTAGAAATACAGGAAGCAAATATCACAATTATCATAATAGTGATTAGATAAATTTTGTTATTTAAATAAAAGCTTCTCATCATATTATACCACTCCTTTTTAGACGTTTTTCTATATAATAAACCTCAAATAAGAATAAGTCCAGACTTATATTTTAAAATAAACCAAAATTATCAAAAAACTTAAAATTTCAAATAATACAGAACCTTTTTATGCAATTTGTACAAATATAATAGGATAAATTAACGGTTTTATTATGGTTTCTTTATACAATCTTAACATAAGATGATATCAACATTGTCATACCATTCTAATATTATACTTATTATATATCGGCATCTTTGTAATTAGTCTTTTAGTATTAAATTACTATGCTGTTTTATAAAAATGAGACAGGAAGATGGAAAACTTTTGTTAAATAAAAAGGCAAATTTCTGAGAATGATTTTTCTTAATCATAACTGTATAAGGAAAATCAGGCCAGATAATTTGCCTACTTATTATGCGAACGTTGCACTATAATTTTATAAAATGATCTTTTAAACAATAAAGCTTTTTACCAAGAAAAATATGATTACGATAGTACCAAGCAGGATTCTATACCATCCGAATATTTTAAAATTATGCTTTTTGATATAATCGGTCAGGAATCTGATTATAAAAATAGATACTACAAATGCGGTAACCATACCAGTTGCCAATACAACTGCCTCCATTGCATTAAAATCAAAACCGAATTTAACAAGCTTAAGAAGACTAGCTCCAAACATTACCGGTGTCGCTAAGAAAAATGTAAATTCCGTAGCCACGCTTCTCGATACCCCTATCAGCATCGCTCCGATGATGGTAGCTCCCGAGCGTGATACTCCCGGAAATACAGCTGCAATCAACTGGAAGAGTCCTATCATTATTGCTGCCTGATAGGTAATTTCAGCAATAGAATTAATTTTAAACCGGCGGTGTTTGTTCTTATTCTCTATTACGATAAAAAGAATACCAAAAATGATTAAAGCAAGTGCTACAAATTGATAGTGATAGAACAACCTGTCAATTTCATCACCCCATAGGATACCTACAATCGCTGCGGGAATACAAGCTATCACAATTTTAACCCACATAATAAGAATATTTTTCTTAATGACAGGTTTTTTCTTAAAGGAAAATGGGAATAGCTTATTCCAATATAATACAACAACTGCCATGATTGCTCCTAATTGAATGACTACCAAAAACATTTCCTTAAACGCGTCCGACATATTTAGCTGTAGAAATTCATCTACTAAAATCATATGTCCTGTACTGCTGACAGGAAGCCATTCTGTAATGCCTTCCACTATTCCTAAGATAATTGCTTTAAAAATTTCAAGTAAATCCATTTCTTCCTCCTGCTTTTTGACCTTTCCAATTTATTGCATAACAACATTCTCATATTATATAACGAATTATTGAGTTTGCCAACTTCAATATAATTCTATTTGTCTATAGCGGAAGAATTAATACATATTATATTATTTTTCAAATGGAAAAACTACTGTCAGCAGCATTTTGAAAGCCTCTGTTGCATATACAGAATGCGGCTTCTTTGCAGGCATAATCAAGGTATCTCCCTGATTTAAGGTATATTCTTTTCCATCAACAGTGAACATCCCGGTACCTTCTAATACAGTTACCATTGCATCTCCTGTGGAATCATGGCTACTGATTTCTTCTCCTTTGTCAAATGCAAATACAGTTATACTTACTGCCTTGTTCTGGGCTAGCGTTTTACTTACTACTTGTCCTGGCATAATGCTGACCTGATCTACAAGGGTTACGATAGCTTCATGAGGTATGTTCTTAATATAAATATTCTCCATTGCATTTCTCCTTTCAATTTATTGGTAAAGCAAAACGAATACCAGTCTTTTGTTTATTATGTCATTAAAATAAGAAAAATATCATTTTTCCTATAATCAGCTATTAAGCAATCTTTTCATACTAAGATATCTGTTTATTCTCTTATATAATATCGATATTATATTGCGAAAACTTTATAATTAATATCTTCTCTGATTGCATCGGTAGCATTTGATTCAAAAAGGTCATCCTTATTAAGTTCCGGCTCAGCGTTAACAGCCAGAGTAGCAGTTAATTGATCCGAGTTTTGAACAATTCCTTCTCCACCTAATACAGTTATCGTCTTCGTGAAACTACTATGGCTTGATCCCTTATAAGCTCTTACTCGGACTTGAAATTCGCCATCGATAATACTAACTTTAACTTCTGTCTTCTTTGTTTTCTGATATAGCGTCCATGGCTCCCATTTACCCTCTGCATCGGGACTTGTTTCACGGTAATAAACCTGATACCCATCTGCCCCTTTTACCTTATCCCATCTTGCGGTTAAGTTGGTTACCCATTCCTTTGTAATTACTGCTTTTCCTTTAAAATTAGCTGGTTTCGATAACTTAGTAGCTGCCCTTGAAGCTACAGGTTCTAATGTAGACACGATGATTAATATTACAGCAATACAACTCACGAATGCTCTTAATCCTTTTTTCAATTAATTTTCCTCCTTAGTCATATATACAGTTGGAACTGAACATCTGATTTCAAATTTTTTATTAAAGATATTACAATTATAAATATAACATAACAACGTAAATTAGTATAGTAATTGATACCATTTCATCAAATATATAACACTTTTTTCTTTGCTTTATCTATGACTTAATCTAGTTATTAATTTATACTGATGAAATTTATTATTATTTTTCTGCCAAAAAAGTGATTATTCTATTATAAATGTAGCCATAGCTACAACCTAAGAATTGAATCTGGTATATAATAACAACTGTAACAGAGATAGATAACTGGATTAGTTGAATCCGATAATCAAGTTTCAATTGAAAGGAGAGCGATTAATGAAAGCTGAAATTGATAGAGATGGATGTATTTCCTGTGGTTTATGTGTTGCAACTTGCCCTAATGTATTTCGCATGGCAGATGATGGTCTTGCAGAAGTATATGTTGAAGCTATCCCTATTGGATCTGAAGATGATGCAAAAGAAGCTCAAAGCAATTGTCCTGTATCCGTAATTACTGTAGAATGATACATAAGAATAATTAAAATTTTATCGTATTCCCCTATTCCCTTTTATATAAAGAGAAAAGCCAAGTGTCTATTATCGTCACTTGGCTTTTCCCTGTTATCTTACTCAGAACATATTTTTTCTTGTTTAAAGAGGTTCAAAATCATCAACACCATGCTTGCAAATCGGACAGATAAATCCTTCCGGTAATTCATCCCCTTCATATACATATCCGCAGATTTTGCAGACAAAGCCTTTTTTCTTTTCTTCTAACTGCTGCGCCTTTGGTTTGATATGATCAAAATAATATTGATAAGTCACACTAGGGACATCAGAGAGTATCGTCGCTTCTGTGATATCTGCAACAAATACGGAATGAGTTCCATAATCGTTTACTTCAATTACACTTCCGGAAATAACAGCGTTCGAATACTGATCTAGGTAACGAATTCCGTTTTCTGTCCGCTTCTCAGTCATCTCATTACTGAATTTATCCGTATCCCTGCCGCTGCAAAAACCAAATTGTTTAAATACCTTAAACGGAGTATCTGTCGTCAATACTGAAATATTGAATTTCCTTGTTTCCATGATCATATCATGTGTATAATTAGCCTTATTCACTATGATTGAGATACGTAGTGGAGAATCTGTTACCTGAGTAAGTGTGTTAATAATACATCCGTTATCCTTTTCTCCATTCTGAGCCGTTAGTACGTATAATCCATAGGAAATTTTAAATATTGCATTATACTCTACCTTTTTCATGTGATCCCTTATCATTGCTTTCGGGAATGTATCAGCAATTGTCTCCACCAAGTTATCGATATCGGTTAACTGCTCTTCTTTTATAGATGATTTCAGGCTTACTTTATTTTCAAGAATGGTCATATTCTTACACTTTTCAATTTCTGTTCGAATCAGCTTACCGGCGGATGCTGCCCAGGAACCATTTTCAATGATGGCAACCGTTCTGTTCTGAATATTATGCTGTACAAGATCTGTAATCACATTCTCCATTTTATGAAAAATTCCTGCATTGTAGGTTGTGGATGTAAATACCAGATGACTCCACTTAAATGACGCTGAAATAATATCTGCTATCGGTGAAACCGATACATCATACATCACTGTTTTGATGCCCTGATCACGTAACCGACTGGATAGAATCTCGGCCGCATTTTCCGTATTTCCATATACTGATGCATAGGCAATCATGACGCCATTTTCTTCCGGCTCATATTTGCTCCATAGGTTATATTTTTCAATGAAAAAATCAAGATTTTTTCTCCATACAAATCCATGAAGCGGGCAGATCATATTTATTTCATATGCAGACGCTTTTTTCAACAAAGCCTGTACCTGTGTACCGTATTTTCCTACAATGTTGGTATAATACCGTCTTGCCTCATCCAAGTAATCACGTTCAAAATCTACTTCATCGGCAAAAATTGCGCCGTTTAATGCACCAAAGATGCCAAAAGCATCTGCAGAAAACAGAATCTTATCCGTGGTATCATAAGAAACCATAACCTCCGGCCAATGTACCATTGGTGCCATCAGAAATGTAAAACTATGCTTACCGGTAGTTAAGACATCCCCTTCCTTTACAATTATCGTTCTGGAATCAATGTCAAAATCAAAAAACTGCTTAATCATTGTTGCGCTTTTCGCGTTACAAACTATTTTAACCTCGGGATATTTTTCCACAATTCTTTCGATATCTGCAGAATGATCCGGTTCCATATGATGAATAAATAAGTAATCTAATTTTCTTTCTCCAAGTACCTTGGCTACATTTTCAAAAAATACCTTACTTACTGCTTTATCAACTGTATCAAATAAAACAGTTTTTTCATCCAACAGAAGATATGAATTATAAGACATCCCATTAGGTACTGCATAGGATGCTTCAAACATAGCCAACCTGCGGTCATTTCCTCCAACCCAGGTTAAATCACCAGTTATTTTTTTTAAGCAATACATATTAATATCTCCTAATTTAGTAATTTTCTTTTCTTACTTCGAAATAGCTTTGTGGATGTGCACAAACCGGACATATCTCAGGTGCTTTCTTTCCAATCACCAGATGTCCGCAATTTCTGCATTCCCACATAGTCTCCTCGCTCTTTTCAAATACTTGCTGCATTTCTATATTTTTAAGTAGCGCTCGATATCTTTCTTCATGTGATTTCTCAATCTTTGCAACCATTCTGAATTTTGCAGCAAGCTCTATAAAGCCTTCTTCTTCCGCATCTTTTGCAAATCCTTCATACATATCGGTCCATTCATAGTTTTCTCCCTCAGCGGCAGCAAGAAGATTTTCTGTGGTTTTTCCTAACTCACCGAGTGCCTTGAACCACATCTTTGCATGTTCCTTTTCATTGTCTGCAGTTTTTTGAAAAATATGAGAAATCTGCTCATATCCTTCTTTTTTTGCTACACTTGCAAAGTATGTATACTTATTCCTTGCCTGTGATTCTCCTGCAAACGCCGCCTTTAAATTTTCCTCTGTTTTGGTTCCTTTTAGATTCATGGCTAATCTCCTTTTCATGTGAAATTTATTAACTTGTAACTATCAATACATACAGCATATAATTACTCTCATGTTAAACTATACAAACAATTATATCAATTTATAAAAAAGAATCAATAATTATTATCATTTTTGATACTGATTATATCTCCTGTAAAAATAGAGTGCACCTTTTAAGGTACACTCCATTAATCCGTCTTTCTTTTCGATTGGGTTATATCATTGGACATTTACCCCATAGCTACTTGATTACTTCTGGTCTTGATATTATATATTTAAACTATTCTCCAAACACAATGCCCCATACCCTAATGTTCTATTCGGGTAGACGCTTTCGATCTTTAAATGCCTTGCTCCGTTAATCAGAAAAGCCTTCAGCTTCTCGCCATATAGATAGGGATCATTGCCATCTACAATTCCCCACTCCATTAATAAAGCAGCACTTCCGGTAACAAAAGGTGTTGCCATGGAGGTACCTGAACGTACGGCATAGCCTCCGCCAGGAGCGCAGGAATTGATATCTACACCAGGAGCCACAAGATCAGGTTTAATTCCCATATCTCTGGTGAATCCCCTTCCTGAAAATGGTGCATAGCTATCTGTATAAGCATTGTATGCTCCCACAGTAATTGCCCGGTATGCAGTTGAAGGAATCGTTAATGTTGTAAATTCTGAAGGTAGTAAGAATCGAGTCTCAGGATTTTTAATGCCGCCTGAGGGCAACCACATATCATAATTTCCAACTACGATTCTACGCGGAACCAGTTCAAAACGCCAGACACCGGAATTAACATATTGTCCGATCGGAATAAATTCAATGTAAATCTCCTGCTGCAGATTATAGGGCGTAGGATCACCATAAAAAAGGAATATCTCAGTCTGTCCGACACGAAACTGTTGCTTGCCCAAAATACTTGGAATCGGACCTACTCGGGTTCCATTTGGTGCCACTATGGTTATATCAAAATGATCATAGTAGTTCTTCCATATCTGAAGGTTGAAGGAAAACTCAAAATCACTTACTGCAATATCTACATCTATATTAGTTCCCATTTTAAGTATACCCTGTGCATGATTGTCAGTTGCACCTTCATTTCCGGTTCCTATTACAATACTATTCTTCCATATATTTGCCATATCATTAATATAGCTTTCCAGTAAAGATCTACCTGTATGGGACCCGTAATTATTGCCAAAGCTAATATTTATTGCAATAGGTCTGTTAAGACTGATCGCCTGTCTTATAACGAAATCTATACCCTGCATCAGCTGTGTTGTTCTGGGAAATGATTCACTTATCGATGCTCCAAGCTTAACCACGATGAGCTCACTCATTGAAGCCACTCCACGGTATAGTCCGTTACTGGCTCTGCCGTTTCCCGCTGCAATACCTGCAACATGGGTTCCATGTCCTGAAAGATCTGTACTCGGAACAATCTCCATGCGCTCTGGTATTGGGATTTTCAATGCTTCATTAATAGTTTCACGAGTGTATAGGGTACCAATATCAAAACCTTCCGGCGGAGTACCTTTAATTGTTTGATCCCATAGAGCTATAATTCTGGTGGTCCCATCCGGATTTCGAAAATCAGGATGGGAATAATCAATACCAGAATCAATGATAGCTACTATTACTCCTTCTCCAAACAGATTAAAATTACCCGTCTGAAGAGGGTTGATACAGGAGGCCGTCCGTCCCTGATTCACCTCATAAAAGAGACGTCTGGGCTTTTCAATGAATTCAATTTCCTCATAATTCGATAACCGATTGATTAGATACTCCGGAACTGTAAGTATTGCATAATTATTGATTAACTCAACCGCTGATATTCCCAGCTCCTCCCGTACTCGATTCAGGCTACCCGTATATTTTACAATTAATTCCCACTCATTTGTTTCCGGTGTGTATCCAACATCAAGACTGGCTGTTTTTTCCCTGACAGCATTCGGAACCTCCAAAGCCAGATTAAGCTGGTTATCTAATTTACCACTAGGCATATAACCTCCAAACTCCGCTTCTGCGGCATACAAAAAACTATGCAAAAATGCTCCATGCTTTTTGCCGGTTAAAAAATATTCTTCTTTTCAACCTATTATCTCTATAGATAAAGTTAGTCTAATATATGCACACAGATTATTTTTCATGAAGCGTGAATGGATACGATGAAAGGTTCTTATTCAAAATACATATATTCTACGTATAAATCATTAAAATCTTTATCATTTGATAAATTAATTTCATCAGAGGTTTCTATGATATGCTTCATACGGTCAGGAGTATTGTTCTGAGTCAGATATTTTACCGCTCCTCCCAGAGAGCTGTTACCGATTGCCTTGATCTTTCCTTCCAGTTCTTTCGGAAGCAAGCCTACCTCAATCGCCTTACCTATATTAATTTTATATCCAAAACCGCCAGCAAGATACACGGTATCAATCTCCTCATAACCAACTCCATACCGCCTAACCAGTATCTCAATACCGGCTCTGACTGCGGCCTTAGCAAGCTGGATTTCTCTAACGTCACGCTGTGTAAAATTAATCTTGTTCCCTGCGTTATCTTCTGCTATCTGATACCCGGTTTCAAAGTATTCCTCATCAAGCAAGCCGGTTTCGTCCACCAGACCGGCTTTTACAAGTTCTGAAACTATCTCAATCACGCCGGTACCGCAGATTCCAACTGGAGGCTTATCCCCGATTGTTTTAAATGTTAATTGATCGCCCACTCCTTCTATATTACAGATTGCTCCGGCAATACTGCCAACACCGCAGGAAATATTACCACCCTCAAAAGCAGGTCCTGCTGCAGTTGAACTTACAAGTATCTTGTCCTTATTTCCGATTGCCATTTCTCCATTTGTACCAAGGTCAATCAGAAGACTCGGTTTTTCAGCTCTGTCATAATCACACGCCAATAAACCTGCTGCAATGTCAGCTCCGACATAGGTAGATATGCCCGGAAGCAGAATAACCGGTATCTTCAGATAATCAGATTCTAAAACTTCTTCAAAAGGAAGAACGATTGTATTTATATTGACCGGTGTAAATGGAAAGATACCCAATGTCTCGCAGGAGTAACCGAGCAGCAGATGCCCCATCGTAGTATTGCCTGCAATTGCTAGCTTTTGAATTTGTTCTTTCTCAATACCTGTCTTTGCAACAACTGCCTGTATCCCTGACAGTAGATCCTTCTGTATACATTCTCTTAGTTCCTGCTTCTTACCGTTGTTGGAGGCCTGCATTCTGGCAATGACATCAGCCCCATAAGCCCTCTGCTTATTGACCGTAGTATAAGTCCAAAGATTATCGCCGCTTGTTACTTCAATCAGGCTAATTGCTATGGTAGTTGTACCAATATCTATGGCTATGGCATAGCTATCATCCTTCTTCCTCTTCTGTTGTGATGTTCTTCCCAGATCAGTAACAACTTCAAAATCAGCTTCATCACCGGCGGTAAGCTTTATGGTTAAGTCCGCTTCAGGATATGCCTGACAAGAAAGCCGGCAGCCATCATTTAATTCGTCTTTAGAAAAAACCTTCTTATCAGAAGAGGTAATCTTAAGATTGCCCTCAATAAGCTGTATTTTACATTTACCGCAGGTACCTCTACCCCCGCAGGCTGCACTCATATATATTCCTTGTCTCGTCATAGCTTCGAGCAGGTTTTCCTTCTCCATACAATTTAGAATAATCTCTTCTCCACGTCCAGTTACGGTAATTTTGTAATTCTTTTCTCCCTTATCTGCTCCTATTATCTTTCTGTCATCCATCTGCGTAATCCTCTGCCTTCCAGTAATTAATTTTTGCCCCATGGTAATTCCCCTCCGGAAACTCTTCATTTTCCAAGGATATGAATCTAATCATAACTTCATTATTACCTCGTATATATCTAATGTCAATTTGTTTTTTACTTGTTTGTTTTATTGTTAGAGTGTCAGAGGCCTATCAATTATTCTCTGAATTTTATTATTTAGAAATATTTCTTTGTATTTAAATGTATTTTTATATACTATAAGAAAAGATATGCTAACATACTACATTGATATAGTATCTATGCCATGTTATACTCGCTAATGTTTATGGGTAGACATAATTATAAGGAGGATGACTCCCTTCTATAAATAAAAATAGGAGGTTTAAATCCTTCCTAAAGAACAATCGGAGGATAAATTCCTCCTAAAAAACGGAGGAAAAATTCCTCCAAAAAATCGGAGGAATTAGACAATGAATCATGAATTTAAGGCCTATTCTCTTCAGATAGGTCCCGCGAAATGCAGTGTTGACCTTGGTGTCGGTAGTGAAAGAGGCAGCTATGTTAATCAGGATTATATTCTTCAAAAACTTGGCAGGCCACATAGAGCCATCAATTTGATGTACTGCTATTATCCTTTGGATAAAGGCTGGCCAGAGCGTGTAAGTAAGGTATATAAAAGTGCTGATAAAAAAAATGCATGGGGCTATCCTTATGATGACTACTTTACGTATAAGGGTGGGTTAAATGGCAATCTTAAAGAT
>JAEWMT010000083.1 GCA_023393095.1 Bacillota bacterium | reverse complement strand
TACTTTATCAAACAGCATCAGGTCAAAATCATTAAACTCACTTTGTTTTAGCTTTAATACTGGTTCGGCATATCGTATCATCTCATAAGCAAAATAACCTACTAAACCTCCGGTAAAAGGTGGCATTCCAGGTAGCTTAGGAGCCTTATACCGCTCTAAAATGCTCCTTAATACCATAAAGGGCTGCTCAGTCCTAATAATACGCGTATCCGCGTCTTCCACCGTAACCACCTTATCTTTGCAGGTTACATGTACAATCGGATGAAACCCAAGGAAGGAATACCTCCCCCATTTTTCACCACCCTCAATACTTTCTAACAGATAATATCGTTTGCTAATCTGTGAAATTTTACGAAGCAGTGTGATGGGTGTGATGACATCTGCATAGATTTCTTTGCAGATTGGTATAATACTATACTCTTTTGCCAATGCTTCAATTTCATTACAATTTGGAGTTACCATACATACCTACCTCATTTTTCATTGATGGATGAAAAAGTCCTTTCTTCCCTTTTAGTTTTATAGATTATTCGATTGGAGTATACTAAAATTTGATGGCCGCTTTCCGTATTTCGCGTAATAAAATCAGGATACGAAAGCAGATTTGAGCAATAAAAAAAGCCCTTATCCCTGTTATTTACAGGGACAAAAGCTTATAACTTCTGCGGTACCACCCGGTTTGATGTAATATACATCCTCTCATTTTGCATACCATCATATGCACCCTACTGATAACGGACAGGGTTCCCGTAAGCGCCTACTCTCAATTGATTTCAGGCTTCCCTCGCAAGTCCATTCAGAATTACCTTTGTAACCGCATTCCCACCGCCAGCGGCTCTCTGTATACAAATAGCTAAACTTACTTCTCTTGCTCATCGGTTTTTTATTAATATGAATTATAACAACGGACAAAGGTTTATGTCAAGCATTAATTTGAAAATTATGCCATAAGTTCAAAATGAATTATCCACTTAATATAATAAATTCAAATTTTATATCAATGTAATTTATATGTGATATCTATACAATCCTTAATCGTAACAATTGACATTAACAGCTAAATAAGTTATATTTAAACACAAATTAATTGGTAAAGGAGATATTTTATGAGTAAGAAAGTTGCTATTATCATGGGAAGTGACAGTGATCTTCCCGTCTTAAAGGGTGCCATTAATACATTAAAGAATTTTGGAATTGAGTTTGAGGTTCATGTCATGAGCGCTCATCGTACTCCGAAGCAGGCTTGTGATTTTTCTTCAAATGCAAAAGCGAATGGTTTCGGTGTCATTATCTGTGCAGCCGGTAAAGCAGCTCACCTAGCAGGTGTAATTGCAGCACATACCACTCTTCCAGTTATCGGAATACCAATCAAATCCTCCACTCTGGATGGACTGGATGCTCTTCTTTCCACTGTTCAGATGCCTAAAGGCATTCCTGTTGCTACAGTTGCAATTGATGGAGCAGATAACGCTGCTATTCTAGCAGTTCAAATTCTAGGAGTTGCTGATGAAGAGGTAAGTAAGAAACTTGATCAGTTTAAAAAGGATATGACAGAAGAGGTAATTGCAAAGGATACCAAGCTTCAATCCGAGGTTTGGTAAGCTATATAAAATTAAAGTGCCAGTATAGGGATTCCTGTACTGGCACTCTTTATACAACCAAATTGATTGATACCTTTTATGAATTAATTCATATGTTATATTAATTAACATGATTGATTATTCATAATATACTCCGAACATATAATTTATATCAGACCCGGTATAACCGTCTGGTAAATCTACTATTATGACATAACCGACACCTTTTTGAAGCTCATATACCATAACTTCATTTAAATCTGCTTCGTTAGGATTGCAGCCACCTACATAATCTCCGTTATACGTCCAAATATCAAAATATGTATTCTTTAAATCCGATAATGTATCTGATTGTAGTATACCTACCAGAGAACAATCTTCTGTAGGCTCAATATAATAACAATCTCCTGTTTCACTTGATTTCAGCGTTCCCTCAATACTTACACTTCCATCCAGATAATATCCAGGAGATACATCCTGACAATTATCAAAATCCTGACTAACTGTAGGATCTTCCTTTATTGCATTTAACTTGAACCATAAAGTCCTGAGATCAACAAAAGTCTTATGAAATTCTTCAATTGTTGCTGGTTTACTTATATCAATTTTCTTTAATTCCTTTATACTAATCGCAAAGTTAAGATTTTGGCCACCATCCGCATACAGCGTATTTACACCAATTACCTCACCATATTTATTAACCAGCGGACCTCCGCTGTTACCATGAGATATAGGAGCATCAATCTGGATATATTCTACATCATCAATAACTCTTGAAGGTGTTGATACCATTCCTTTTGACATTGTTCCACTTAGACCCAGAGGACTTCCTAAGGTATAAATATCTTCTCCACCTACTACATTAGTATTTAATACCAAGCTATCATGTTTTATATCCAGCTTTAGTACAGCAAGATCTAACATGGCATCATATCCTGCTATCTTCTTAATCTCATATTCCTTTTTATCACTTGTTGTAACAACAATTTTGGTTGCACCTGCAATTACATGATAATTTGTTACAATTTTACCATCACCAATAAAAAAACCGGAGCCAAGTACTTCCCCTGTATCTGTATCAACCTCTATTTCAACTGTACTGGGAATACATTTACTATAAATTTCAGTTGAAGTAAGTGGTGTCCTAGATAATTTCACACTAACTTTTGCAGTTTTTTTACCTGCCTTGGCATAAACAGTAACATTACCGCTTTTCAAAGCAGTCATTTTTCCTTTGGAACTAATACTCGCAAGGGCTTTATCTGATACACTCCATGCTACTTTATCATCCAATCCCACAACCTTAGCAGTAAACATAAAGGATTTACCGATTCCTAATTTAGTCACGGATTTTGTGAGGCTGATCTTAGGGTTACTAACCGATATTGTTAGCACTAAGTTATATGTCTTACTATTTTGATTCACTTTAGCAGTTATTTTTGCTACACCCGGTGTAATCGGTTTTACTACTCCTTTTGAGCTAACGGAAGCAATCTTAACATTACTTGTTTTATATTGAACCTTGGCATTCGAGGATAAATTCTTAAATTCCATTGCATATGTATGATATCCCACGTATAATGTCTTCTTTACTACCTTCAGTCCTGGGGACTTAACAGCTGCTTCTGCTATCGTATATGGAGTAACACCCGAAATTGCGGCTGTACTGAAAGATAGCATCATTACAATTAAAAATTTAATAAGTATTTTTTTGGCCTTGCCCAAAATCATTCCTCCTAATTGATGAATAAGTTATTTTATATCAATTATAAAGGAATTCAGGGTATTTGCAAGCTATATATAAAAAGTTCACAAAATAATGATTATAGCTCAGCCTGATTCTTAGGAGACATAGGAAGTTACCTAACACACTGGTTGTAATACATTATGATTTATATTGCATTAATGGTCTAATTTACAATAAAAGTGATGCTATTTATCTAGTTTATGATATAATACATTTTAATCATTCTGATCCGATATATTCTACCAGGTTAGAAAGATATAAAATGCTTTTGGAAATGAGGTGCTTAAAATGAGAAGAAAAGATCGTGAAGTAACTGATTTTAAAGAGCTTCTAACAATTATCACAAAATGTGATGTCTGTAGGATAGCATTTTTTGATAAAGACTACCCCTACATCATTCCGATTAACTTTGGCTTATCAGTTCAGGAAAACGAACTTGAGTTATATTTCCACTGTGCAAAGGAAGGTAAGAAGCTTGATTTAGCAAGAACCAATTCTAACGTTGGATTTGAGATGGATTGTTCCCACAGATTGATAACCGAGGAATCCGACTGCAGTACTACAATGGAATATGAAAGCATCTGCGGTAATGGTGTCATTGAGATACTATCGGAGGAGGAAAAAGTATATGGATTAACTCAAATTATGAAACAATATGTTAAGAAGGAAGCTTATGATTTTGAAGATAAGGAGATGCAATTTGTAACCATATTCAAGATCAGGGTTCAAAATATCTGGGGAAAGAGATTAAAGATATCATAATAAATTAATAGGATTAAGGTGTCAAAAATCAGAAATTAACTAGATTATGAATATACGTGTATATATATTCAGATGGCGAAGACCGGCTCAAGCGACCCTTACATAAAAACTCTATATACAGTCAATTTCGCTTGAAGGTAAGGCGAGTCCAGATGAATATATATGCACGTATATTCATCTCTGATCTGACTTTTGACACCCTAATCCTGAAAAATAGATTAAAAATTGGAGGTCATTATGGATTTACATATAATAGATAAAGAATTTGCAATATACAAGGTAAGTAAGATTGATAATAGTATATTTAATAATGAATATGTGTTTGTTGGTAAAACTGATGATGAATTATCAATCATCTGTGAAGCAAATATTGTACCAGAAAATGTTCTTCAGGCTGAGAGTGGTTGGAGATGTTTTCGTATCGCAGAAGATGCAGCTTTTGAAAAATATGGAATGATTGCCTTTTTATCAAAAATCATTGCAAAGGAGCAAACAGGAATATTAGTTGTTGCTACTTATGATACTGATTATATTCTGATTAAGGAAACTAAATTCCTTTCAGTAAAAAATGCGTTAGAAAGAAATGAATGCCGATTTATATAATATAATACAAAACTTAAACTTCTAATATCATATTTACGAAATAAGAGCTGTTACACAAATTTATCAATACCTGTGTAACAGCTTCAATATTTATTTTACCGTTTCCAACGCCCCGTTCGTACCAATTCCCTCATAAAGAACATCACCGTTACGAAGCGATAATCTAACTTTTACCACAGCGTTCATACTTTCTAAGATATTTCTGCACATCTGTCCGTTAACAGGAGCAAGAATCTGACCTCCCTTCGTATAGGTAATACTGATATCAAGACGGAAGCGGCAATCTCGGAAGGTAAGTCTGATTTTATTTTCATTTTGGAACATCCTACTGATCCACGAACCATTATAGGTTGTGAATGTAAAAATACGATCTTTATATCGGAATAAGGACAAAAACCCGGTGAAGCTTGATCCTAGGCATGGAATTTTAGCTACACATAGAAACAGGGATACATCAGACGGTTCAAAATGGTTTGACTGGAACCAGATCCAAGATTTAGGCATTGATTTTCCCCAGTTCTTCTCAATATAACCAACTCCGTCGGTAAAATCGATCGATTTACCAGATACCTTCAGACGTCCAATAATCCCATGCTGTATACTGATGATATCATGATAGCATTCCATAAATGGTAAGAGTAAAAACGGCCCCATCACTCCGGGTCGGAAAAAAGATTTAGGAAATTCCATGATATTAGTAAAATATAAATCTCCATGGAAACTAATCTTCTTTCCAACGATATTGAGACTGATCCTACTTTTAGAGAAATAATTATCACCTATCATGATTTCTAAATTTTTCTCATTAAAGCTGAAATCATTGATATCATAATGAAAATAACTCACGTTATTTTCGGAATCAAGAACCTGTATAAATGCATGTGTATCCCATTCTCCTATTGATATTCCGGGTATAACAGCAAGGGAATGCTCCCCTTGCTTGTCTGTGATTCTATAGTACCATCCCTCAAAGTAATTTTTCTTCTTATTTTTACCCTGAAATATATCCGGATTCCATCGCTTTCTAATCTGATACATAAAGTGAGTCCTTTTCTCAAATATTATGATTTAACTATTTTTCTGCCTTAGCCAGGGCATCCTCCGCATTGGGGCACTCTCCTGTAAAATCTCCTCGCATGATTTTTAATGCTGTCTTTTCTGCATATATTTCTTCCATCGTGCGGATACCCCATTTACGAACAAACGGTATCGCCGGGCACCACCCCTGAAGTGCATGCTGGAGGATAAATACCGCTACTGTCCCGGTTA
>JAEWMT010000049.1 GCA_023393095.1 Bacillota bacterium | reverse complement strand
AACTAAATATATATAATAAAAGGGATTACAATAATTTTCCCATGAGACCTTTAGGGTGGAAATCTCCCAGGTCTATACTATTTAATTTTGTTAAGTATGGTGTAACATATGTTTGACAACCCTACAATTTTTGTTTTCATGATGGAAATAAAGAAATCAAATAGAGGCAGCTTAAATAACTGGATGAACAAGGAGTACATCATTGTGAAAACTTCGTAGTTCTTCTCATGTGAATTATGCTTTTAATAATTTATACTTATCCTCTCCTACCCTATTATAATACGGAGTAGATGAATGCAATTCTTGCTTGAAGAATTTCAATTAAATTTAAGTATTTGTATTGAATAAAACAAAGTAAAGTGATACCTTTAAATAGAAAATTATAGTAAAATTATGCAATAGAATAATAATACTAAAGCATCGTTGGAGGAAATATGGCACAAATTCTCGTTGTAGAGGATAATCCTGATTATCGGGAACTCCTTCAAAACTTTTTAGAAAGCGCAGGTTATTTAGTTACCGTCGCTGAAGATGGCGTTGAAGCATTGGTTATAGCCAAGAAACAAGCTTTTGATTTGGTACTGCTGGATATTATGCTGCCAAAAATTGATGGATACGGGGTATGCGAGGTAATTCGCAATGAATCAAGTATTCCTATTATCATGCTAACCGCACTGGACAGTGAGGCTCATCAGGTTCGCGGTTTTGATCTACGCATTGATGATTATATTACAAAGCCGGTATCTATGCCGATTTTACTCCATAAGGTGGCGGCAGTGCTTCGTAGATCATCTCATTCTGACGTGAATCATCTCATTTATCGAAATATCGTCTTAGATATTAATAGCCACAATGTTAGTATTTCGGGGAATCTCATTGACTTTACTCTCCGGGAATTTGAAATCCTGCAAGAATTGCTACGTGTGCCTGGTGAAGTTGTTACCCGTAAAATGCTTCTTTCCAGAATATGGAGATATGATTTCTTTGGTGATGAGCGTATTGTTGATACTCACATAAAAAATATACGTAGAAAGTTAGGGGTTGAAGACAGCATTGAAACGATTCGTGGCGTGGGTTATAAATTACAAAAAGAAAATTAACAAAAGTCTGACTGCTAAAACACTCCTCGTTCTTCTGACTCTCCTTCTTGTTATCTGTGCAATCACGTATACTTTTATCATCCTGTTTTTACCGTTTGTAAATGAAGGACAGTCCCGCAATGATCTTAATACTAAGTCAAAAGCTTTGGTTGACCAACTGCGGCAATGCCCTGCTTCTAAAAGCGGGGAACTATTTGTGTGCTTTATGCAGGGTACGGGCGCTGATATATATTTATTGGATGAGAACCATAAGCCGGTAGATCTATTCACTTTCACAGTGGTTGATAAGGCAATTCAGCACGGGCAGGAGTACCCTTTTCGTTTTATCGGTTCAGACAAGGAATATATCCTGAGCGTACATTTCAACCCAATACGTTCAGAGGAAATAAAAAATGCCATATGGAGAAGTTTACCATGGGTCGGAGGATTGATACTGGTGATGTCATTATTTGGTGCTTTTTTCTTTTCGCGGTATGCAACCCGACCAATTGTCCGGATGAGCAAGATAGCAGCTAACATAGCGGAACTGGATTTTAGCTGGTATTGCCCCGATTTACGCAAGGACGAGATTGGTGTGTTAGCCGAAAGCATTAACGAACTTTCTGATAAGCTAAGCGTCGCGCTTTCATCGCTACGCCACCAAAACTCCTCACTTGAGAATGAAATAGTACTCGAAAAGGAGCGTGATTGTAAGCGGTTACTCTTCTTTTCAGCTGTGTCGCATGAACTCAAAACACCAATCGCAATAGTTATTGGGCAGCTTGAGGGTATGCTGGCAGAAATAGGCGTATACAAAAACAAGTCTAAGTATCTTGCGCGGTCAGCTGAAATTCTCCGCTCATTGGACAAATTTATTAAGGAAATTCTTTCGGTTTCTTATATCGATATCTCAGATAAAAAGGTGCATGAGCCGGTAAACCTTTCCGATGTTTTAGAATCTACGATTACAGATAGTCACGATCTCATGGAAACCCGCTCTATCAAGTTAAAAAATATAATTGAGCCTGACGTTTTGATAATGGGCGATGCTGTGTTACTTAAAAAAGCGCTGGGAAATGTAATCAGCAACTCCATGATTTATTCTCCTAATGGTAGCTCAGTTACAATCCGGCTTACGCGTAATCAAAACAAGATAAATAAAGCAACATTGACAATAACCAATAGCGGTGCGCATATCGACGAAGAACACTTGCCGCATCTTTTTGAGGCATTCTATCGTGCGGATGGACATATTGGTGGTAAATATGGGCATGGAAGCGGCCTTGGACTTTACATAACCCGGATGATACTCGAAAGCCACAACATAACTCATGATATCGAAAACTACGATGAAGGAGTTATGTTTACAGCGGTATTTCATGTCGTAAATACTACACACAAAACACACAATTCTTCACCCTTTCTCCATACAATATCTGATATGATGGATAGTGTAAATTAAAAACAATTCACACTTAGCACAAACCAACTAAAAGTAAAGCTATGTTAGTTAGTGTGAATAGTCTCGCAAAAGACATGCGAGCCTTTGGAAGAATAGCAAAAGACGCTATTCTTCAGGATTTATGCCCAAAAAGCATGGGCGTTAGTATGAAGAATGAATAGGAGGTATGCTATATGCAAATTGATGTGAACGACATTACGATGATTTACCCTTCCGGCAAAAAGGCATTGCAGAATATTTCCGTACATATGGATAGCCCGAACCTGATAGGAATTCTCGGGCCAAACGGATCAGGTAAAACCACTCTTATGAAACTGCTTATTGCAGGGTTAATTCCGACAAAAGGTGAAATTCTTTTAGACGGGAAAGCGATTCTTTCACAGGAAAAGCGTTTAAAATCTTTGCTCGGTTATCTGCCTCAAAGCTTTGGACTTTTCGATGAACTAACCGTGTGGCAATTTATGGATTACATGGCGGCTCTTAAAGGTATAAAAAGCAGGCAGGAAATCGACAATGTGATAGAACGCACCAGTCTGACGGAAAGCAGAAAAGTACGCATTCGTAATCTCTCCGGTGGACAACGGCAGCGTGTTGGCATTGCGCAGGCTCTTCTCGGTGATCCACAGTTCATAATTATGGATGAGCCTACCGTGGGGCTTGATCCGGAGGAACGTGTGAAATTTCGTAATATCTTCTCGGATATGGCACGGAATAAAATTGTTTTGCTATCCACACATATCGTTGAGGATGTTCAGTCTATATGTAACCGTGTGCTAGTCATTAATAATGGACTGATCCTATTTGATGGCGACCCTTCCGAATTAATCACACAAACAAAGGGGCACGTAGGCGTTTATTTATCTAAATTGGGCGACGCTGTCCCTGAAGGTTGTCAGGTGGTATCCAAAATTAATATTGCCAGTGGCATCCAGTGCCGGATTGTCGCAGAAAAGCTTCCGGCATTCGCTGAAAGTGTCGAGCCTACACTGGAGGACGCCTATCTCTATCGCATTGAGAAAGGGGCGGTCAACCAATGAAATTCTTTTCTCTCTATCGCGTAGAACTGCGGCGGCTAGCCCTATCCAAATTTGTGTGGGTGATTGCGGCACTTAGCCTGTGTGGCCCGTTGTTTGGCTACTCGATTTTTCAAAATGTCATTGAAAACAATACCATGACGAACGAATATATCGCAAATCCGGTTTTGTCCGGTGCAGTTATTGGCGCGGTGCTATGGGCATTACTTGCAATGCTGGAATCCGACCGCGTCTACCGTGCAAAAACCGATGTGCTGATGGACGTAGTGATCTCACCGGTACGTATGGCGCTTACGCGTATGCTCTCTCTCATCACGCTTTCGACGGTGACTACACTTATTTGTGCGCTAGTCTATTTACCATATACCATTGTTAAGATCAATTATCTGTTTGACGCTGGATTGTACGCCGACAGCTTCCTCATACTGATACTACCGACGTGGTGGATTTCCATCCTGATGGCTTCGGCGCTTTATCAAATTACCCGCCTGGTCGAACTCGCCGGACTGTTTTACGCAGGTTGCGTCTATTTCAGTTTTAGCAAATATATGAAGAGCAATTACTTCGCGCATTGGCTCAACCCTATCATTGTTAGTTATTCAGATGGCTTTTCCAATACGTTCATTCTACGGATATCGTTCTATACTAGAATTCTTTGGCTGGTATTAGCAGGCGGAGCATGGGTGTTCTCACTTCTTTGCGTCCGCAGATATCAAAAAAGGTTAATGGGATCGTTTATACGTGGCATAAGGAAAGCGTATCTTCCTATTATCTCGGCAGCACTACTATGTGCGGGAGTGATGCTGTGGATATGGCAGCCCTTTGTAAACCACGCGCCGTATGAATGGAATAATGATTTTAACTTCTTTCAACATCCCACTTCAGCCAGCGCCACATATATTTCTTACAAATTGACCGCTAAAGCGTCGGGTTTCGTAAGCGGTAGCGCTACGTACATAATCAATAAAACTGACAATTTGCAGGACTGTATCTGGCTTGATCCCGGGTATCGAATTACCAGCGTGAACTGTAATGGCAAAGATTTGGCCTTTCATACATTACGTAACGATGTAAACGAATTTCGAGAAACGACGTTTACTATCCCTAAAGGTAATAACAAGAATCTTGTCATTCGGTACCAGGGGATGCCTCAAATGGAGCGGTGCTTTTTACCATATGCTTGGGACAATAGTTGCTCTGAGGATTATGTCTCCCTTCTTAATGCCGCTACTGTGCCCAACTTTACTAGTTTTAGTTTCCCTCTCCCTGCACAGTACGATCTTGAGCTGACACTTCCGGAAAAACTTACACCTATTGTAGAACATCAACTACTGACAAATTATACCCAAAACAATGATGGCACGAGAACGTGGAAGGAAACAGCCATGTCGGGTTACCTAACCCGGATTACGGCTTGCAATTATGCAAGCGTGCAATTTCAGGCTACCGGGGCGACGATCAACCTTCTGTACAGTAAAAAATATGATCAAAACATTAGAAAGTACAACATTCCGCAGTCGATTACAGACGTGATGAATTATTGTAGTTTGCATTTGGGATCGCTATTTTTTATTGATAAAAGTAAGCTCATGATGGTTCAGCGCGCTACTTCAATTTTCGGTGATAGTGGCAACGCTGGGGAAGGATGGGTAGAGTGGTCCGAAGATGTATTTACGGAAAAGAATCTGAGTGATCAGATGAAAGGAGTAAATGCAGCAGAAGTGTTCGCGCATGAGATCATCCATTGGTGGTGGGGCGGATTTGGCGTGCTTTGCAAAAGTGACGGTCTCTGGACTGATGAAGGTCTGGATGTTTATACAACCTATCGTCTGATGGAGGAAAAATACGGAGCGCTTTACGCTCAGCAAAATTATGTCGATGTTTGGCAATCCGCTGTGGACGAACAAAACCGTGGATACTATTACCGACATCCGGAGATGCTTAGTAAGCTACCCGCGAAATATCAGGCAGAGTTAAAAAGTCAGTCAGAGAAAATCAACAAATACTGCCGTATGCCCTTAATGATCCTAAAAGCTGAGCAGCTTGTCGGCGGAGAGGCTAATATGGACAAGATTTTACAATCCATTTTTCAAAAATACGCACAAGATCCTAACAAATATACCAATCCATTCACCTATAAGAAATTTTTGAATGCTTGCGGTTTGAAAGCGAGGGATTTAAACATTGAATAAGATTTTTAGATATGAACTTAGAAGGCTTGTTTGGAATAAGTTTTTTATCGGGCTGCTGGTCATAAATGGCATTTACGCCTGGTATGTCCTTACAACAGAAACTATCGCGGGAGCGGCCTATACTGCCCCATTTTCACTCTGGAGCTTTGGTGCTTATCTAGCTGCTGTCATACCTTTTTCTATTATTACGGTATTATTTTTGCTTTCTGTTTACTATTCAAGAAAGGAAAAACAGGTAGAGATACTAACAACGGCAACTCCTGTGAATAAAGTACATTACGCATTGATCAGAAGTGCTGCTATAACTATTTGTTTTCTGAGTATCTGTGCCGTTATATATGGAATTGGGATTTATTTTTATATAACCTTTTTTGATTATTGGAGTTTCATCCCGTTCCTCCTCCCTACTGGAATGATTATGCTACCCTGCTTATTATTTACCTTAGGGATTGGTCATCTGGTTGGGCGTGTCCATCAAGGGCTACTGTATGCGTTTATGATTATCGTGTTCGTAGTTGGATTTGTTGGATTTGGTGGAAATTTCGATTTCTTTGGGAGCTGGTATTTTGGTAGCTATCCGATATCCCTGCCGGTTGGAATAGACGGAGAACCAGGCTTTACGATCAGCACCGGATTTTTGATAGCACGCTTAGTCTATCTTGTAATAGGAGGAGTATTGTTAACAATCGGTATTAGTGCTGGGCAACAAAAAGCAAAAAAGGCATAACTTAATAATGCAAAATCATATTCAATAAAAAAGCAGTACTTAGTATGAGTTTTAAGTAATCATCATATAAAGAACTGCTTTTTTATATTTATTTACGCGTAAAATATGTGCAAAGTAAACAAGCGAGTTTGTTCACTTAATTAGCATACTTATACAAATGTGTACGCTTGCAAACTCGTGAAGCGTGTTTATTTCAGTTTTTTTATTGTAAATCTCCTTTTTTAAAAAAACATGAAATATGTAATTTTAAAAGCTTATATATATTTGACAGCTTATATTAATTCTAATATAAGAATTGTTAGTTATTCTTGTTTAAAAAATCTTTAATACAAATAGATAACTTTTCAGGTACGACAATCGGCATTAAATGTGCAACCTTCTTCATGATTAATAATTTCGATCCTTCTATTTGTGAGTGCATAAACTTTGAGTACTCGACAAGAGCAAGGATTTCTTTTTCACCTGTAATAATCAACGTAGGAAGTTTAATATCCTTTATTTCTTTTCTTATGTCATATTTCTCAACCATCAAAAAGTCTTTTATCATATCATTTTTTGATCTATTTAATTCATTGAAGTTTTTCAGAAAATAACCAATTATCCTTGGATTAATATATGAGCCGGAGCATTTGTATAAATATAGTTTATCTACTTTCCCATTTCTGATCTTCTGCATGAATTTCTTATTCAGCTCTATATGAGCTGCGGAATTAAGAATTACTATTTGTTTGATTTCCGGTAATTTTCTCAGTGCTAGCTCTAAACATAGGCAGCCACCCATAGAATGTCCTATACATGTGATCTGATCACCAAGAAGCTGTTTCTCTGACTGTATGAATTTCTCCAAAGCTGTTGCATAATCACTAACCTTCTTGGGTATTACCCCTCCTGAAAGATTGTGTCCCGGTAAATCCACTAAAACACATTTATAGTCAGAAAATTGATTTGCAAGTGCCCTTAATACTTCCATATTTCCCCCAGCACCATGAATAAATAAAAGAGTGCGGTTACTTTGCTCGTTACCAATTAAATCATAACTGATATCTGTTACAGAATTCTTACGAATAGACATTTTTATCCCCCTAATTGTATTTATCACTCTCATTATGCAATCGTAAAGTGTAATAATTTTCAAAAAGTATTTTATCATTTTATGGTATACTTTTCAAATAATTTATTATTTTCATCAATACAATTTTATTATACATCCCTATTCTGACCTACTCTAAGACAATATTTGAAGCTTTACTCTTCCACTTTCTCGTACACCACAAGACATCACCTTTATTTAAATACTTATAGTACATGGAATTTGACCAAATTTTTCGCCTGACTATAAGTTAAATCAGCTTATTTTGTAGCTATTATTTTTTTTATTGATAATTGGTTACTTTTTTTAAATTAAGGACTTTAGTATAATCGCAATGTTTCATTTCAGAGATTATAAATCCCACTCTTTCAAAATAGCTATTCATATCAAGCCTTAAGAATTGTTCAAAACCTTTCGGTTCCAATTTTCTTATAGGGTAAAACAATATTTTCTTTAATATACTTTGAGGTTCTTCCCATTCTAAGACCAGTAATTTGCCATCTGGCTTTAAAATTCGTTTGGCCTCTAATAACATATTATTAGCTAGTTCTTCCGGTAATTCATGTAATACAAGAGATATTACTATAACGTTAAATGTATTGTCTTTAAATGATGTTTGAGTAGCATTCATTTTAAATAATTTTATATTATTAAGGCCTTGCTTCTTTATTTTCTTTTCAGCAATTTGTAACATTTCTTTTGATATATCGATACCTATAATTCTAGTATCTTTTTTTCTATTGGCAATGGAAATTGCATTAGATGCTGTACCCGTACATATATCAAGTATCATATCATCATTTTGATTTATGTAATCTATTAATATGGACCGCGGATTATGTTTATTATTCCTAAAGTATATAACATCCAGTAAATCATATATCTTTGATAATGCCTTATAAATAATAATATTTTCCATTCTGATTTTACTCCTTTAAAAAAATATGAAATATCTTCCCACTTTATTTTTATAGACAAGGAACTCATTTCCAAAAGTAATTTCTAGAAATTTTTCTTCCTCCAATATCTGAAGGTGCATCATTATTATAGTTAAGACTGCTAATATAAATAAAATTATACTTCCATAAGCTAAACTAGCTCCAATATACGTTAAGTCAAATCCTAAAAAAGCGGGATTTCTGCTGATTTTATAAATCCCTGTAACAACCAGCAAGGTATTGTCTTTCTCCGGTATTCCGGCTCTCCAACTATCCTTCATAGTAACCATGGCTAGAACAAAAAGCAATGTACCACAACCAAACAATACTAAACCACCCACCCGTACTATCTGATTGGAAAATAGTGAAATATTAAACATTGCATTTATCAATATCACCAGGGCAACAAATATGCTTGAAAGGCTTAGTATACTTTCTATTATTACCGTATTTGTTGATTTGTTACCTATCCCTAATTGATTCGTTTTTATACCTCTTCTTTTCTGATCAAAAAGCTTTATAAAATAAGCCACATAGAATATAAATAATTCTATAATTCCAATTATTTGGATCATATCTACCTCTCCTTTACGGTTGATCAATTGTTCAACTGTAATTATATTCATAACACATTATAGTTGTCAAGTATAATTTAACAATATAAAAATAATAAATAAAAAAAACAGAGATTCTACTACAACCTCTGTTCTCCTATTATTCTTTGCAGTTCTAATATTTCGCCTTTTGATAATTCCTGATTCTTTAAATACTCTGTTAAAAATGTACTCAACGACCCATTATATAATTTATTCAACAAAACCTTAGTTTCGATTGCCTGCACTGTCCGTTTTGAAATTGCTGATTTGCATAAAAATCCTGGATCTTCCCGTTTGATTGCACCTTTTTCAATAAGGCGTTTAATTACTGTATAAGTAGTGTTTTTTTCCCAGCCTATGTATTCCTTAATTATCTTAGAAATATCTTTAGCAGCTAATACCTTATTAGACCATAATAATTCCATGACATTAAGTTCGCCTTCATGAAGTCGTATATCCGGTAGCGACGCCATATTATCCTACACTCCTTTTGAATTATATGTATTCTACCATTATAGAACCAATGTAATAAAACTCATTTCATACATATCAAAACTAATCTTTCTTGGATCTTTATAATGATAAAAAGAAATAAAATGATTTATATTTTAAATATGTAATTGATTTACATATTAATTATACACCAGTAAATTCAAGTCATTACGTATGTAGAACAGTTATTTCATCGCTTATCAAAGATACCTACATTAGTAGTCTGTAACCTGTATTAAATATACTATAATAATAGAATGCATTTGTCAACCGTTTTTGTAACATTTCATTGATAAAATGTTAACATTTCATCATATGCAGAATACTGCATAATAGGGTACATATTTAATACACCTCGTCTGTTCAAAATTCTTCGAGGAGACTTTTATCGCATAGGGAAAACTGCATTTTTGTTTAAATACACTGATACTTTTAGATCTAGTCTTAGAGTCCGTATATATTTCAATCGGAATTATTTCGTTATTTTTTTGGATTATAAAATCTATCTTCGCCATTGAATCCGATTCCCAAAATGCAAAAGGATAATGTTTTGCCTGCAGAGACTGTGCAACATTATTTTCAAATAATGCCCTAAACTTGTTATTATGATATGTATGATCATACTCTTCTGCTATTTTCGTATTTAACAGACCTGTATCAAATAAATATAATTTAAAATTCGTAGTAATTGTATCAACGGATATTTCACTCTGCTCAAATAATTCAAAGGCATTATCTGAAGTTATCAGTTGTTCATTACTAATACGATTACATCTGATTACATATTTGGAATTAGCCAGTCTTTGTATGGCATCCCGATACATGGAGTGTGTAGTACCTTTTCGAATCAACTTATATTGAAATTTCTTATTTTCTTTCATTAATTGATGGGGCAGGCTGTCTAATACCTGATTCATTTTAAAAGCATCACTTTCCGAGTTTTCCCTAATGATATTGTCATGATAAGCCCCAAGTAAAAAATTATGCTGTTCCGCTACATTTACAGCGGATGACAAATTCAGATATTCATTGATACTACCCGGCATACCACCAATTTCAATATAGATATGATATAAATCTAGAAGTTCTTTATGTACTATATCGGGTAGTTTCTTATCATTATGAAAATGTGTGCAGATCAGGTCAATATACCATTCATTACCTGTAGCAATAAGAAATTCATCAAATTCGAGGGGGTAGATCGGCAGTACGGTAAAACAATCCGTAAGCTCATCTAAGATTGGATTACTTGAAATACAGATGATATAATCAAACAGCTGAGATAGGCCGCTATTCTGCATTAATTTTAAAGCCTCCACACAGTAACTGATTTCATCTGCAATCAATATTCTTGAAGCCGGTATGTCATCCGTAATATTAAAATGCTTTTTTAATAAATCTAAAGATTTATCAGGGTTCTTAATATCAAATAGCTCTTTCGCCAAAGGGGACTGTTTAAAATGGATATAAAAAATACGTTCAAAAAAGGCTTTGGCAAAATCATATGCAAGATATGTTTTACCTACACCTTTTACACCGGTAAGTAAGACTGGTTTTCTTATATCTGACATTTTCAATTTAATCAGTTCATCAATCGCTTTTCTTTTCAATACATTTACCCCTTATGCCTTAATTTCGTTAAAACTCCGGTAAAATAGTCGGGAAGCGGTGCTTGAAATTCAACATATTCCTTTGTCGTAGGATGTATAAATCCTAAAACACCGGCATGTAATGCCTGACCTTCCAGATGAAATGGATCTTTCCCCGGCCCATAAACCGTATCTCCAATTAATGGATGGTGGATACTTGCCATGTGAACGCGAATTTGATGAGTTCTTCCAGTTTCAAGAGAGCATTCGATGTAAGCGTATTGATTACCCAAATTTTCAAGTATTTTATAGTTTGTTGCAGCCGGCTTTCCGTTCTTATAATTAACAGCCATTTTCTTACGATCTTTGGGATCCCTGCCAATCGGTGCCTCTACTCTGCCGCCATCTGTCCGAAATGTATGATAAACAATTGCTTGATATTTTCGTGTAATGGAATGTACCTTTAACTGTTCGGCGATGAATTGATGTGCTTTATCATTTTTACAGGCAACTAGAACTCCGGTGGTATCACGATCAATCCGATGTACTATTCCAGGTCTTAGTACGCCGTTGATACCGGATAATTCACCGCTGCAGTGATAAAGCAAAGCGTTTACCAGTGTACCGGAAGAATGTCCAGCGGCCGGGTGTACGACAAGTCCCTTGGGCTTATTTATAATAATAATATCCTTATCTTCATATATAATATTCAGAGGAATATTTTCGGCTATGATATTGGTTTCCACCGGTTCTGGAAGGATAACAGTCACCTTTAAACCTGTTTTAACCTTTGTATTGGCCTTAACTTGCTTATCCCCCATATAAACCATACCATCATCAATCAGCTTTTGAATATAACTGCGGGAAAGCTCGGATTGGCGGATACAGAGATATTTATCGATACGAATATTGTTATTCTCTTCTTCAACGATAAAATCTAATGTCTGCTCCTGTTCCTCAAACTCCTGATCTTCAATTTCCTGATCATTAAAATTTTGACCAATGGATTTCAAATCATCTATTCTAAGTTTTTTATCATCCATAGATCATAAATCCTTTCCTCGTTTTATCGCTTCTTAAGCTTAATGACTTAAGTATTTTCTTAAGTATTTTCTTGTATATTTTTTAATTTTTATTATATTTTCTTTTATATTTTCTTCTATATTTTCTTAATTATTTTCTGAAGCTTTTTAATCCTCTGCTTTTTCAGAAGCTTTCACTTTTTCTGTATCTTTATCTTCTTCAATTTTTACTTCAGAATTACTTTGCACTGCTTTCTTCTTAAACATTTCATTTAAGAAAGCAAAATCACTGTCCTTGTAATAAAATAAAGCAAGAAGGAAAAGTACGATTGCTGCTACGGTCAGGCAGCTGTCCGCAAAATTGAAAAGAGGGAAATTAATTAATTCAAAATATATAAAATCTACCACATATCCTAGGAAGAAACGGTCAATCAGATTACCTACAGCTCCGGCAATCATAAATACAGCAAGTATTTTTAAAGCGTTATATTTTTTGCCTTCTGGAATTTTAAAATACAAAAATACAATTACAATCAAAATAATGAAAGTGAATATTCTAAGAAAATCTACCCTACCGCTCAAAATCCCCCAGACAGCACCATTATTTCTAAGGTATTGAAGATTTAGCACACCGGGTATAATATCAATCGGTTTACGGTTAATTAAATCTGTTTGTACCCAGTATTTTGACAGCTGATCGATTCCGACAAGGATAATAAATAAAATGAGATGTTTAATACGTTCTTTCATAAGACCTCCATTAGTTCCTGTGTAATTTTATTTTCAGTATGCTTTCATATATTCAAATGAGATATCAATTCCAGTGAACGGATTTCTATCATAAGCTGTTAACAAATATTTATCATCCGCTATATTTTTGATTAAATTAAAATCCCTTATGCCTATTCAAGAATTGTTTGAATTGCCAAAATCATTTCATCCTCAGATACGGTTGTATCTATTATTGCTTGGCCGACTTCTTTTAGTAGAATGAACTTAATTTTATTTAAATCCATCTTTTTATCCATCTTAGTAACCTCATATACTTCTTTTGAAGTAAGTCCACAAACTGTGATCGGTTGTCTAAATAGCTTTATAGTTCTGAGAATATCTTCATATTGTGCAACCGTTATAAGCCCACGTTGCAACGAAATATTGGAAGCAGCAGCCATTCCGAGTGATACACATTCCCCATGAAGTTTTGACAAATTCATAAGCTTTTCAACTGAATGGCCTATGGTATGTCCAAAATTTAATAAGGCACGTTCTCCCTTTTCCTTTGGATCTTCTTCAACTACCGCTTTTTTCACTAGGCAGCTTTGATAAATCATTTCTTTCATCACAGCATAATTCTTGTTACCTATTCCTTCATGGTTATCCTTAATCCATTTATAATAATAAGCATTTTTAATTAAGCCGTGCTTGATTATCTCACCCATACCCGAATAATATTCCCTATCAGGCAGAGATAACAGGGTATTCAGATTCATATATACTAATTTCGGTTGGTGAAATGCACCTACCATATTTTTATAAGCCTTAAAGTCCACTCCTGTTTTTCCTCCGATACTGGAGTCAACCATAGCTAACAAGGAAGTTGGTACCTGTACAAAGCGGATACCTCTTAAGTAAGTTGCTGCGACAAAGCCTGTCAG
>JAEWMT010000025.1 GCA_023393095.1 Bacillota bacterium | reverse complement strand
ACCATATTCATTTTCATAGTCAGCTTTTGATCCAAGTTCATTCCAGAGAATTTTCTCTAGCTCTTTCAAATCACCTTCAGAAAGCTTTTTGTTATTTCGAATCTTATAAATAGCTATATTATCCTGATGCTCTTTGAGATAGAATTCTACTTTTTTTCTGTAATTCTTTAAGTCATTCGTTTGATATATTGAAGTACCTTCATTAACAAAAAAGATTTCGTCGGTAAAGTCCGTATAATATATTTTCTGATTATTCTTCTCAATATATTGGATTAAATCTCTTAATGCTTCCCTTACAGAATCAAGGTCCAGAATGTTTACCGAACTCCAGAAATCTTCTGACATAACTTTTTCAATCGTATACTTTTCTGCTTTTACCTGAGGGATATTATATAACTTCGATAGCTCTTCAGCAGTTGCCATAATACTGGTGGCCGGATAAGATATATCTTTCCCCTGTAACAAAGCCAAATCTAATGTATAGATGAGATTATCAAATCTTCTGGCTAATTCATTTGAATCCATTGGCATGATTAACGGTGATATATGTTCTTTAATCTCCGACACCTTTACTGTTTCAAGATTACTCCAAATGGCTTTATTACTATATCGTTCCACGTATCGTAAATGATTTTTCACTCGAAAGCTATCCGTGTTAAGAGCAAGTATCCGATTAACAAGTTCATCAATCAAGATATTACGATAATCCACGAATTCTTCGTCACTTTGATACTGCGCCTCCTGTAATTCTCTTACTATCATAACCTTGGCATTATATATTTTCTCGCTCATTGACAGCTGTATACCTGATTCTGTTCCATGAGTATCCGCTCTGAAGAATTCAAAGTTATTACAGAAATCAAAGATAAGAAATTTCTCTTTATCTAATCCTTCACCAAGTAAATCCGGACAAAGTCGTGTTCCTCTACCAATCATCTGCCAGAATTTACTGTATGACCTGACTTTCTTAAAGAATACCAAATTTAATATTTCAGGAATATCTATTCCGGTATCAAGCATATCCACACTTACCGCTATTTGAGGCATTTTTTCTTTGGTACTGAAGTCATCGATTAATGTATCAACGTACTTAATGCTGTAATCTATCTGCTTAATAAAATCTGCACCATATTCCGGATAACGTTTATTAAATCTTTCAACAATTGCTTGGGCATGATTGCTATTTCGGGCAAATATAATCGTCTTTCCTAATTTGTCGCCGCCTTCTACCTTAAGTCCCTGCTCCATTAATAATTTTAATACCTCATCGATCGTATCATTATTGAACAACCATTCATTGATTACAGTATTTGATACAGTATCAGTTACGGCCTCTTCATCTTCAAATGTTTCATCAAATAGGTCTTTCTCATCTTCCGATAAATCATCGTAGTGAATACCTTCTTCCATAATCTTAGTTTTCACTTCAATGGTCGTATAATCAACCAGATATCCTTCTTCTACAGCCTTATTTAATTCATAAGCGTATGTAGGTACTCCTCGTTCTAAATCAAAAATACTATAAGTATTCTTATCTATCTCATTCTTTGGTGTAGCAGTAAGTCCGAGCAAACAGGAATCAAAATAGTCGAAGATATCCTGATATTTTCTATAGATACTTCTATGACTTTCATCAATAATAATCAAATCAAAATGCGCCGGAGTTAATAATTTGTTACCAAACTCATTCTTGGTATCATCTATGGCATTCATCATTGTTGCATAGGTAGAGAAAATCATCCTTGATTGTTCCGGGTTATCCTTACCTTCTAATAGATTACAACATGTGAGGTTCGGTAAAAGATTTACAAAATTCTTCTTAGCCTGCTTAACCAACGCTTTTCTATCCGCCAAAAAGAGAACATTCTTAACATAATTATGTCTGCTTAGTACATCAACAATTGAAATAGCTACCCTTGTCTTACCGCTGCCGGTGGCTTGAACGATAAGCATCTTACGATGTTTACCTTCTATCGATTCACATACGGCTGTAACTGCTTCTTTTTGGTAAGGCCTGTTTGTTATTTCATCTCTTATTTCTAAATTTGTAAGAGGTCTTAACTGCTTTCTTCTGTCTACTGCAAGCTGAAGTTCATCTTTTGTAAATACCCCACTGACACGTCTTCTGGGGAACCCAAGTGAATCATCCGTATAGAAAACTTCAAACCCATTCGTAGTAAATATCAAAGGTCTTTGATAATATTGATTTTGTAAACAGTCAGCGTATAGTTTCGCTTGCTGGCTTCCTACTATCGGGTCAATACTTGTTTTCTTAGCTTCTACAACAGCAAGAGGTTTCCCATCATTACCAAAAAGCACATAATCCGCATATCCTAAACCTGTTGGATTTGGCATTCCTTTTACTTCAACCTCTTCTAAGCAATCTGCTCCAATGGACCATCCAGCTTCTTTCAGATTAATGTCTATGTATTTTTTTCTGGTCTGAGCTTCGGTAGCTTCATCTACCTTAAAGCTCCTGGTTTCTTTATTATTTAATCTGGCTGCACTTAATTGTTCACGAAGTTTTTCTTTTTCCTTACGAATTTCTTCAAGTTTTCTATCTTTGGCACTTAATTGCTCATATAAATTCTTAAGTTCCTCAGGACGTCTTTTCTGTTCTTCGCTTTTCTCCAATAAAGACTCATCAAATATGCTGTCTTTATACTCATCGGAATAGCAATATTCAATCCATTTGCAGAATTCGAAGAGATTTCTTAAGGATAAAACAGCATCATCCCTCTTAATAACATTGTTCGTATGTACAGCAACATTACCAAGCTTAATTATAAACTTAATCATCGGGAACAAACTAGGTTCCAATATATTTCTAAAGGAATACTCATGAATTAAGCTTGATATGTTATCCTGATATGGTAATATAAGAGCATTGTCATAAGAATAGACCCATCTAACTGCCAACTCCAAGGCTCTTCTACTTAAAATGGCACAGGTAGCTGAAGATACCAATAGGCTCTTTTCTGCTTCAACCGCCTGCTCGGTGAATGAGGCATACTGTTTATTCTCTTTTAAGAAATCAAAATTGGTACACATTCGTTCTTTCCTCTTTTCGTAGTTCCTTTGCTTATACTTTTTTTATCCGAAGTATTTTTGCATCAATGAATCAAACAATACTTGCATTTCATCTAATGATTTCTGCGCTTCAACTTTCAATTTGTCGACCTGTTGGACGAATGTGGCGAATTGGTTTTGGAAGTCTATAGGTGGGACTGGTATTTCAAACTCCTTAATCATCCCAAGATTAAGATTTTTCTGACGAATACCTCTCCTATTCCTCAAAAAATGCTCCTTCATATGTGAAAGATTATAATATAGCCATATAATGTGCACATTCTCATAAGGCATAACATTCGCACAAGCTTGATTTGATGCACTATCTTTCTTTAATATTCCCATCTTAAAGGCTGCTGTATCGTACATTCCAACCAACATACTTCCTTTATTAAAAATTTTCGCTGAACTTTCTCTTATGGCTTCCTGCGTTATCTTCTCAACGGATTCTTTTAAATACAATTCATTTAATTCTCCTGCCGAATACCAATCTATATCCCCGTTAAAATAATTTTTATTATTTCTAGATGGTGTTCCACCACTTTTCCAACTTCCAACTTCTTGAAGTTGTTTAACAACCCATTTCTTATTGTTTGAAATTGTATCACCAAACATCTCGATAAAACGGGATTTGATGAGCATATCAAGTTCTTCAATCTGTCTTTTCCTTTTATTAATAATCATACTCAATTTATCAAGTATGATAACAGATTCATTTTGTTCATCTATTGTAAAATTTGGAAATTCTAAAGTCTCTATATGTTCCGCCTTTAAATATCTTTGCGTTGACTGATTCATTTTACTTTCAAGATGCCTTTTTGTCGTTAAACTATTCATGAAAAAAAGGAAAAATTTATGATTCAAAACTTTATCATTAATTCTTAGTAAATATACGTTTTGTCCATAGAAAACACCATATTCACTCTTTACAATTGCAGCTTCACCAAGTGTCCCAATCATGCTTATTAAAATATCATTTACCTTTATTGGTCTGTTTTTTGCAATAGAATTATAATCTTCTTGTGAAATAAATTTTGCATTATCTAATTGTATTCCTCCTGCTTTGATATTCTTGGAAGTTATATAAGGTACACCACTACTTGTAAAGGTAGGTGTAGCTGGCATAATCCAAAAGCTATCATTTAGCATTTCCTTTATTAAAATCTTATCCATATTCATCACTACAAATCTAATTTTATATCAAATCAGATTTTCTTTCTTAATTTAATCCTCCAACATCTTCCCGAGCTCAATTAATCCTACCTGAATCTCTTCTTCTAAAGAATTAATTCTTATAAGAATCTCTGTTGGATGGTCATACTGCACTTCCTCATATTCTATTTCTTTATACTTATTAATCGATAAGTCATACTCATTCTTTTTAATATCTTCAATAGGTACAAAGAAACTTTGCTCTGTTCGAATTCTGCTTTCTTCCTTTTCCAAATGATTAAAACGCTCTATGATATCAGGAATATCATTCGCATCAATTGGTTGTCTCTTATCATCTAAACTATAGCCATCAGCTTTCATATCATAAAACCAGACTTTATCTGTTCCACCACTGCCAGTCTTAGTAAACAGTAATATCGCAGTAGATACTCCTGCATATGGTTTAAATACCCCTGATGGCATGGAAATGACTGCATCTAATTTATTAATATCTACTAATTCTTTCCGTATTTCTTTATGAGCATTGCTGCTGCCGAAAAGCACTCCATCAGGAACAATGACGGCTGCTCTACCACCTTTTTTGAGAATACGTAAAAACAGCGCCAGGAAAAGTAATTCCGTCTTTTTTGTCTTAGTAACTTTCAGCAAGTCAGCTGAAACAGCATCATAATCAAGGCTTCCTTTGAAAGGCGGATTCGCTAATACCAGCGTATACTTTTCATTATCCGTATTTACTTCGGATAAACTATCTCTGTATTCAATATTGGGGTTATCTACCCCATGAAGCATCATATTCATGGCACCAATACGTAACATCGTTCTATCCATATCATTACCATAAAACAAGCCATTATTAAAATGTTCCCTTAGACCAGCATTCAAAAATAAATCGGCATGCTTTTCTCTTAAATAATTCTGTGCCTCCACCAAGAAACCAGCCGAACCCATGGCAGGGTCAACTATTATATCACTTGGGGTGGGCTTCATTAGTTCTACCATCATCTTTATGATATGTCTCGGTGTTCTAAACTGACCATTCATTCCTGCTGTAGAAACCTTTGAAAGCAAGTACTCATAGAGGTCACCTTTCGTATCAGTATCACCTAAATCTAGGTTACTGATTCCATCTATTATCTTTGATAATATAGCCGGTGTGGGGATCTTAAAGATAGCATCCCCCATATATCTGGAGTATGCCGAATCACCATCTTGATGCAGATTCTTAATGAAAGGAAATACTTCATTTGATACAATCTTATATATCTCTTCTGCGGAACCTAAGTTCTTAAATTTATTCCATCTATAGTTCTGGCAATCCTTTTGGAATAGTCCCTCATAGGATACACCAAGGAAATTTGCTTCATCTTCTTTTCTTGTTTCTATATCATCTAACTGTTTTATAAAAAGTAAATATGTAAACTGTTCAATAACATCCAAAGGATTAGTAATACCGCCTGTCCAAAATGTTTCCCATATTCTATCTATCTTGCTTCTTAATTCTCCCGTTATCATTGAGCTGTCTCCTTACATTATGTTAAGTAAAATTATAGCAGATACAGTCTGAAAAAACCATATTTTATTCCACAAATTCATATTTGTATTATAGCACATCTTAAAGTCGTATGATGGTTCCGTGGTAGACATTTTCAATAATTTTGTAGTATAACATTTACTTCTTATTATAATACCATGTAAAAAAAGGAATCCTCAGATAAAACCCTCGGATTCCTTTCAAATATCAATGAATCTTATTAATTTTTAAATTGCTTATTACCTAACGTATAGTGGAATGGCAAGATCACCGTCGTTATATTCTTGTGCTTACTCAAATGATGTCCAAAGAAATAGGTCGTCTGATTATGAAGAATCCTATCATACCAATGGGCTGTGATAAACTTAATGATTATAACTGAAATATTCTCTCCATGCTTTAATTCTTTCTCCCTCTGCCATAGATATTCATCCATCGGATGGATAATATCACGGTAAGGTGTTTCAATTATTTTCAGCTCATAAGGAATTTTCAGCTTATCCCATTGTTCCCGAAGTTCCTGCGCATGCTCCGGATGACGGCAGACATGCAGAGCCGTAATATTATTGGAAATCGAATTTGCATAGTTAATAGCCTTTAAAAATGGTTTATTAATATCATGAACTAGCAAGATACATTGGGTTGAAGATACTCCACCCTGTGCATAATACGGCTTATATTCCTCAAGATAAAGTTCCTTACCGACAGTGGAATAATGTTTATTTATGATATACATTAATGATATTAAAAATGGTATCACAATGACTAAAATCCACGCACCATCTAGGAACTTGGTAGTTAATTCGATGATTGATACAACAAAGGTAACGATTGCTCCAAAACCATTAATCCAGCATTTATACTGCCAACCCTTTTCCTTAATCGTACGCCATTTCTTAAACATTCCATATTGAGCTATCGTAAAGGAAACAAATACTCCAACCGAGTATAATGGAATCAGTAAATGGGTATCACTTTTAAAACCGATGATCAGTAGTGAAGCTGCGATAAAGATAAAAACAATACCATTGGAGAAGCTGAGCTTCGTACCTCTGGAAGAAAACTGCCTTGGAACATAACCATCATGTGCCAATATATATAGTAGCTGCGGTAAACCGTTAAAAGCCGTATTTGCAGCTAAAATCAGTATTAATGAAGTAAATATTTGAATAACAAAATACATAAAGGTATGACCAAATACTGCTGAGGAAATCTGAGATAATACGGTATGACCTTCCATAACATGCACCTGAAGCTTCAGAGCAAGAATTGCGATACCACCGACAATAAATATAATAATTCCTCCAAGCATATATAAAACATGCTTAGCATTTCTGACAGAAGGTTTCTTAAAAAGTGGAACGGAATTACTTACTGCCTCAACACCAGTCATAGCTGAACATCCGGAGGCGAATGCCTTTAATAGGACGAGTATCAATATACCATTCATCGTATCCGCCGGAAGGACATCATTCGGATAACTGATCGGATGAAGATTTCCAGTTAAAAGCTTGAACATACCCCAAATAATTAATATTGCCATGGAAATAATAAATATGTAGGTTGGAAGTCCAAATATCTTCGAGGCTTCTCTCATACCCCTTAAATTTATTAATGTAATGATAGCAACACAAATTAATGATACTTCAATCTTATAATTACTCAAATCTGGAAACGCAGAGACAAGAGCTGCTGTAGATGAAGAAATACTTACCGCAACTGTTAATATATAGTCTACCGTCAGAGCTGCTGCAGTCAACAAAGAGGAGGTCTTACCGATATTCTCTTTTGCCACGGCATAAGCTCCACCGCCATTCGGGTAATGATCAATTATCTGGGAATAAGATACTACCAAAATCAGTAACAATATTAGTATAGGGATAACTACAAAGGGTACAAAATGAAACGCCATTAATCCAAGTGCAGGAATCAGTATCAATAATACTTCTTCAATCGCATATGCCACGGATGAAACTGCATCACTTGACATGATAGGAAGTCCCCAAAGCCTTGAAAGCTTCTGATGACTCAAATCACTATTCTTCAATGGCTTTCCAAGTATAATATCTTTAATACTCATAAAACATTCTCTCCTCTTCACACCGATGTAATTCTAATTCTATTAATCTATACAAAGTATTGCATATTAATATTATTATTATCACATTTTGTCTATTATATAGCACTTCAACATTATATTGTATATGGTGTTAAGATTGTATAAATTTTATATATATACGCCTTAAGAATGTATAAAAAAATGATCAGCATCATGGCAATATAAGAACATATTATGGCATTAATCCCATTTTAGGGCATATAAAGGAGCGTGCTAAACCTTATACTCTCACAATCGACAGTTATTTCAGTTCACATATGTGCTGCTTCATTTCCTCTTATTCCTTCGGGAAAATAACAGTAAATTTACTACCTTCCTCCTTCCTGCTTTCTGCAAGCACTCTTCCGCCATGTGCTTCCATAATGGACTTCACTATGGTTAATCCGATACCCGTTCCGCCCGTTGCACGGTTACGTGATTTATCGGTGCGGTAAAAACGTTCAAAGATCAAGGGGAGCTCCTCTTCGGATATCCCAATTCCATTATCCTTAATATAAAAACCCACCACATCTTTTTTTTCGAATATCGATAATGATATGATACCGTTTTCCTTCGAGTATTTAATCGCATTGGACAGCAGATTAACGATTACCTGCTTTAGACGATCCGGATCTGCCAGAATTTCAGTATTTTCCCCATTAACATTAACTTCTAGGTTTTTATTAACAATCTCACCTTGAAAGCTTTGCACCGTTTTTTCAATAAGCTCAAGTAAATCCAATCGATGTTTATCCAGCTTCAGATTATCACTTTCAATTTTAGATAACTTTTCAAGGTCACCCACTAATTTACCAATTCTGATTACTTCTTCATAACAGCTTTCCAGGCGTTCATTTGATACATCCCATACACCCTCCGTCATTGCCTCCAAGTAAGACTGCAATATAGTAATTGGAGTTCTGAGTTCATGTGCTACATCCTCTGTCAGTTGTTTTCGTAGCCTCTCCAGCGTTTCCAGTGAGGAAGCGAGATGGTTAATTGAAGAAATCAGCATATCCAGTTCCTTTGTATTACTGTTCTCTTCCAGTCTGACTCCATAGTTTCCATCTGCGATCTGCTTCGTGACCTCAACCGTCTGCAATACCGGGCGGCTGATTCGTTTTGCAAGAACCGTTCCAACGATGGCGGATATGAGGAGTGATATCAGGCCTACACCAATCGATATTAAATTAAGGGAATGTAAGAAATTAAAATCATTTTCATTTAAGAAAAAAGGTCCAAAATAGCTGATGCTAACCGACCCTATTACTTTATTATCAAGTGTTAACGGGTAATCCGTTGACTTAAACTCTCCATTCAACTGTGGATACTTAATTCTCATACGATTTGAAATCTCATCCATAATCTGATTACACAATTTCATGTCATGGGACTGGGCATTCCATAGGATATTCTTATCTTTATCATAAACCTTTATAATATAACCTTCATAGAGTGAACTCATTCCAATTGCATGAATATAGTCCATGTTCCACTTATTCGTAAATGAAGTATATTGATTGCTGATACTCGTTGTAATCACCTGTGTCTTCAATTTTTGCTGCCTTGCGACATATTCCGTAAACTGTTTATTAATAAAATAGTTTGCAAGAATACTAATTATTGCAATCGTAATTAATACGATCACAAGTAATGATAAGGAAAGCTGTTCTCTCAAGCTCTTTTTCATTAAAACCTCCATTCTGAGACAAACTGCGCATCAATTAGCCGCCAAATTTATAGCCTACTCCATGAATCGTTTTAACATACATCGGATTCTTAGGATCTGTCTCAATCTTTTGCCGAAGGTTTTTAATGTGGCTGTCTATTGTTCTATCATAGCCCTCAAATTCATCACCAAAGGAAGAAGCAATTAGTTCATCCCTCGTAAATACTTTATTCGGATATTTGATCAGTGCAATCAGAAGCTTGTACTCATTCGGAGTCAGCTTAACTTCCTTTGACTGTTTAAGAACACTGTGGCTTTCAAAGTCAATGATAAGATCACCATCATGGAAGGATTGCCTACCGGTAAAGGCGAATGGATCCTCCGAAGTTCTTCTCATGACTGCCTCCATTCTGGCATATAGAGTCTTAAGACTAAAGGGCTTTGTGATATAATCATCCGCACCGATCCCAAGCCCCTTAAGCATATCTGCTTCATCTGATTTTGCTGTCAGCATGATAATGGGAACTTTGGATCTTTTTCGAATTGACCTGCATACCTCTTCACCTGACAAAAGAGGCAGCATAAGATCTAGTAATATGAAAGAGATGTTTTCCTTTTCAAATAGTTCCAATGCCTTCCTTCCGTTTTCGGCAGAAACCACCTGTAAGCCTTTACTTTCAAGGAAAGATTTCACTACATTCATGATTTTTTGTTCATCCTCAACTACCAATATCTTCTTAACAGAATTATTCATAGAAATCCTCCCTGTTTATACCAATATGTGGTCAATTATTCGTAAAATTTAAATATAGTATACACAACATATCCTATTCCTGAGTATAAGTTAAGACCGAGGAAGCATTGATGCGAAGGTTATCGATCTGCTGTATATACAATAACAAATACTATATCGTTTCATAAATACTCAATTAATATATTATCTGATATAGCAATAACTCAGATACTACAGAAGCAGTATTTGAGTTATTACGTATCAGTATAAGGATATCATTGGCTATAATCATGACAATATCACGAATAAAGACCTATGATCTATAATTAACTGCCTTTACTTTTTACCATCCAAGTCAAATGGCTTCAGAAATTTATCAACCTGAATTTTCTTACCGCGGGAATTCATCGTATCTACCTTTGCAAATGTCCATCCCTTCACCTTATCTGGATCAACTCCAGAATCAATGAAAAACTGTGGATTAAGGGCGAATACCATATCTTTATCATTCTTTGTCATGTCCTTTGCCCATTCAAACATATTCCCGTTAGATAATTCAATTCCGAAATGATCCAGAGCTCCATGATATTTCAGATTATCACGATAATCCGTTACAATTTGTTTATATGACTCTATCGGAGTTATTACTCCGTTATAAGACGGTACTTTACCGCCGAAACTGTTTCCAAGTATTAATTTATCACCGGATAACATTCCTTTTGGAAGTTTACTCACATCAAGTCCGGCATCAATAAAAGGCTTGGCATCTGTCTCAATAAAAGCATCCAGCTCCGTTTTACTAAAATCCTTACTCCAGACAAATCTTGCCGAGTGATCGGGAGCTGTAAGAGACCAGCCACCATAGGTTTGATCCTCCGTAACCTGATTATTTGCTGCTAAAACGGCATCAAAGGCTTTGATAGAGCTGTCACCGATTACATCAAGCTTGTTACATGCGGTAAGTCCTGTTAGCATCCATAAGCAGAGGACCGCGAATAATAATTTCTTTTTCATATAATTCATCTTCCTCCTCTAATTAGTGATATGCTTTAAACCGTTTCAGGCGCAATGCATTGGATACAACGGATACAGAACTGAAGGCCATTGCTGCAGCCGCAAAAATCGGATTTAAGAGCGGTCCTCCCAACAAATATAAAAGTCCTGCTGCTACCGGGATACCGGCTATATTATAACCAAATGCCCAGCCTAAATTCTGTTTGATATTGCGTATGGTACTCTTGCTAAGATTAATAGCAGTAGGTACATCCATAAGATCACTCTTCATTAATACGATATCTGCCGATTCCATGGCAACGTCCGTACCTGAGCCTATTGCTATTCCTATATCTGCCTGAACCAATGCCGGGGCATCATTAATACCGTCTCCAACCATACATACCTTCTTACCCTCTGCTTGCAGCTTCTTTACTTCATTGGATTTATCCTGAGGTAATACTTCTGCAAGAACCCGGTCAATGCCTACCTGTTTTGCGATTGCTTCTGCAGTCTTACGGTTATCTCCGGTAATCATTGCTACTTCAATTCCCATGGACTGAAGCTTTTTGATAGCTTTTGCACTGCTTTCCTTTACAACATCCGCTACCGCAATAATTCCGGCCAGTTGATTCTCCATCGCGATATACATCGGAGTTTTTCCTTCGCCAGCCAGCTGATCTGATTTATCCTTAAGCTCGGATAAGGAAATGCCTCTATTATCCATCAGCTTCTTATTGCCGATTAATACCTTGACTTTGTCTATGACTACTTCAATACCGTGACCCGGGATTGCTTCAAACTGTTCTACCTTCTTAAATTCCAAGTTCTCCTTCTCCGCTCCTCGGACAATTGCCTCGCCAAGTGGATGCTCCGAACCCTTCTCTCCTGAAGCAGCGATTTGAAGCAGTTGATTTTTAGGTACGTTACCTACCGTGATGATATCTGTTACCTCAGGTTTTCCCTCCGTAATCGTACCGGTTTTATCAAATACAATCGTATTAATTTTGTGTGTAGTCTCCAAGGCTTCTCCGCCTTTAATCAGGATACCATTTTCGGCACCCTTTCCTGTTCCGACCATGATAGCCGTCGGAGTTGCAAGTCCCAGTGCACAGGGACATGCAATTACTATGACCGAGATAAAGATTGTTAATGAAAATGCTAAAGTATGACCTGTTAAAAACCATGCTAAGAATGCAATCAGTGCGATGGAACATACCACCGGAACAAAATAACCAGATACGATATCCGCCATCTGTGCGATTGGAGCCTTGGAGCCCTGTGCATCCTCAACCAGCTTAATAATCTGAGCCAAAGCCGTATCAGAGCCAACCTTGGTGGCTTTGAATTTAATCAAACCATTCTTGTTGATGCTTGCAGCATATACCTTGTCACCGATTTTTTTATCAACCGGCATACTTTCTCCTGTTAGCATTGCTTCATCAACGGAAGTATGACCCTCAATTACCAG
>JAEWMT010000009.1 GCA_023393095.1 Bacillota bacterium | reverse complement strand
AAAAAATCGCTAACCCTTGATTTATAAGGATTAGCGATACTTTTCAATGAAGCGCGAGACGGGATTCGAACCCGCGACCCTCGCCTTGGCAAGGCGATACTCCACCACTGAGCCACTCGCGCATATTATGTTGTTGTGCTTATTTATTACAGGTTTGTCGTAAGCACATGACATAATATACTATAGAATAATCACTTTGTCAATAGATAAGAATAAAATTTATCAATTTTCTTTGTTATTTATATTTTTTGCAAAATTCAACCAATTATTACTGTATAGATATACTCATTTTTTCGAAAATGCTTATCTTTTATTGCTTCATATTTATCAAGGGAGACGTCCACCCAAAGTTCTTCCGCGGCGAGTAGGAGATTGGCCAGCATAATTCCCATATCAACCATTTTCATATGATCCAGAGCTTTTACAATCAGAGGATTTTTCTTGGTAAATATATGAATGCGGTTCTTATAAGCTACAAAACGCCATGGCTGGTTGTTATAGCTGGAAGGAGCATAACGGGCTGCAGTAAGCAATTGTCTGACATCGGAAGGAACCTCTTCTTTATAGACAACTACCTCATTCTCTGAAAGACGTTTTGCCTCAGAGCTATCACGGTAGAGTGGAGTTGAGGTTTTTCCAAAAGCCAATGCAACAACGTAATTATATTTCATAGTAGATTTTAAGCTATACCCGGGGCCAATACCAAGAAAGCATGTACCGTAGCCTTTGGAGACTAGGTATAGATTTAACTGCTGCATCATATATCCGGCATTTAGAAGGTAATCCTCCTTTTCTTCTGAGGAAATGCATAGATAATAAGGGGCTTTGACATGAAATGGACCATGGAAGCCCTGCTTTGCTTCGATGTTGCTGATAAGCTTAAATTCTATCGCTATTCCTTCAATTAATTTTGGAAGGTTGTTAGCATAATTTAGAATATCGGATATTTCTTCCCATTCCAGCTTTTCCTGCAGATAATGTCTGATTGACCTTCTTGAAAATATAGCATCAAGTGTGTTCATATTGCCGTCATCCTTCTTCCTTACTTGTTTACCGCGTTATTGTTTATAGAATTCTTTTTAAAATACAAAGGTGAAACACCATAATATTTCTTAAATAATTTACTAAAATGATATACGTCATCATAGCCGACTTGGTTGGCTATGCTTTTGATACTTCCGCTGCCTGAAGTCAGCAGAATATCCTTTGCTTTTTCCAAACGGATCTTAATTAAATAATTGATCGGCGATTCCCCGGTTTCTTCCTTGAATATTTTGGATATATAAACAGGACTCAGATAAATATTATGTGCAATTTGTTCCAAAGATATCTTATTTTCGTAATTTTCGTTTAAATAATTTATAATACGGTTAACTGCATAGCTCTTGTTATAGGATTCAAAATTGCAACCCTTCTGTTCCGGTTTTTCAACATCAAGTATTTCACGCATCACAAGAAGCAGCATTTGCATCAGATGGGTCTTGAACATAAAGTAGCGCCCAATCTGATTACTTTCTTTTTCTGCTATCATTGCATAACAATGCATTGATACTTCCTGCTTTAATTCTGAGGACATATGTATAATACATCCGCCGTCCTTTAATTCTATTGAATTTGGGGCCATATTCTTAAATTGAAAATCGGTAAAACCGGATATGAATTCTATTGTAGGCTCTTTAGGATTAACTATTACATGAGTATGTTTCACACCGGGATTGCAGATTACAAGATCTCCGGCTTCCACGTCATATTCCGTATCCTCAATTAAATATTTTCCTTTTCCTGATAATATATATGCCAATTCAGTAAAATCGTGATCATGATAGACACCCTCGGTCAACATTTTCACCTTTGTAACGAAAAAAACTGTTGGATTAAAATCATTATAGGTCACATCATAATCAAAGGCCATATTATCCTCCATTTCGCTGACGTAAAAATTAGACATCTGTATTCACGGTCTTCACTTTGATGGGATATTAACAAGATTATATCCTCACTATGATTTATTATAACATTATTACATTAATTTAGAATATAATTTTTAAAAAACTTCTAAATAAGTGAAATTTTATATAATTCTGCCAATAACGATGTAAATTATGTGCCCTGATATAGTAACTTTTGAATCCTTTATGATTACTTTAACTTGCTCAGATTGAAGGAATAGGCTACAATGGATATGTTGGTTAAGAATTTGAACTGATTAAGTACTGAGAATTAGTTTCCGAATTAATTAAGCTTGTTGCACTGGTTATTAGGATATATTAACAGCCCTATGAGGGCTTAGAAGAAGATTAGAGACAGGTAAGGTGTTTTATGACATTTGATTTTAAAGAAATCGTGCCATATCTATTGAATTGGTTTGATTATAATGCCCGGATTCTTGCCTGGAGGGAGAACCCGAAGCCGTATTATGTATGGATTTCAGAGATTATGCTTCAACAAACCAGAGTAGAGGCAGTGAAAGGATATTTTGACCGGTTTACCGCTGAACTACCTGATATGGAAGCACTTGCTAATGCAGATGAGGAAAAGCTTCTGAAACTCTGGGAAGGGCTTGGATATTATAACAGGGTAAGAAATATGCAGAGAGCTGCACAGCAGATGATAAAGGAATATGGGGGCGAGCTTCCTGCTGATTATGAGGAATTGATGAATTTGCCGGGAATCGGTAGCTATACGGCTGGAGCGATTGCCTCCATCGCTTATAAACTGCCCGTTCCTGTAGTAGATGGCAATGTACTTCGAGTGACGAAGCGGCTATCGGGTAGCTTCGATGATATTACGAAAGAAAGTGTGAAGAAGGAGCTTTGGCAGGATCTCAAAGAAATAATACCAAATGATCGACCGGGTGATTTCAATCAGTCTTTGATGGAACTGGGAGCTTGTGTCTGCCTTCCAAATGGTAAACCTCTTTGTGAAAAATGTCCGATTATGCATCTTTGTAGGGCATTCCATGAAGATACGATAGCTAGAATCCCAGTAAAACCACCAAAAAAGGAACGAAAAAAAGTAAAGCGTACCATTCTTCTGATGGAATATCAGGGTCGATATGCAATCCGTAAGAGGGAAGGAAAAGGGCTGCTTGCGGGATTATGGGAACTTCCGGGACTGGAAGGAAGATTGGAACAGAATGAGATTAATTTATTTCTTATGGATCAGGGGATAACGGTTGATGGAACTATTTCGCTGGGAGAGGCTAAACATATATTTTCCCATGTGGAATGGCATATGATAGGGTATTATATTAGAGTAAAGAATCTGCCAGATCAGTTAAATAATCAAAAACTCATTGATTTATGGGCGGATAAAGAGGAAATAATACAAAAGTATAGTATACCTAATGCATTTTCTGCATTTACGCAGAAAATAAGAACTAGTAGTGATTGACGTTAAACCAGAAAGGATTATTCTACTGAAATTAAAGCAGAAAGGCTGCAGAAAGCCTATTCTTCAGAAGATAAAACAGAGAGGATTGCCTTTGGGTGCTAAATAGAACGGACTTTCTTCTTGTAAATTGAACAAGATATGTTATTATTATATAGTATTAATTGACTAGAATTTGGAGTGAGGTAAATGAAGAAAATAATATATATTTTATTAATTGTTACTATATTTGTTCTTTCAGGGTGCAGTAATAAGAGTGATCAAATGGCTGATTTTATTCCGACAACTGCTCCGAGTGAAGATGTAAATACAAATGCTTCCCCGACTGAATCCGCAGTAACTTTAGCACCGAAATCAGTTCATGTTGGTCAAACTACCACTAAGTATGTGAAACTAACGAAGTATGGTGATCAATTAAATGTACGGTCAACACCTTCTACAGATGGAGATATTATTGGATTTCTGGTACATGCAGAAAAAATTAAGGTGATAGAAGTTGATAATGGCTGGGCAAGCTTTGTTTATCATGATGTAGTCTGCTATGTAAATGCAGATTTTCTGGTAGATAAGAAGCCGACTTATCTCCAGCCCCCAACATTAACACCCGTACCTAAAGGTGGTTCTTCAGGCCCAGTTAATCCGGATATTTAAATTAAATATTCTTAACAAATTTCATAAATTTCAAAGTAGAATCAGAGAGGAAGGCATTTTTTGAATAAGAAAAGCCAACCTCTCTTTTATTGATCGGAGTCTTAAGTGGAATCTGCACGAGTGTTCCGGCCTTAAGCTCTTCCTGAACAAATGCCTTGATCACACAGGCGACTCCAAGACTTGTTTTTGCAAATTCAATTAATAGATCCATACTGCTGATTTCCAACACGTGTTGAGGCTCTATGGAATTCGATTTAAAATAATCCTCAATATATTTACGTGAGACATTTTCTTCATCCAACAGCATAAGTGTTGCACAAGAGAAGATATCCGAGCTGTTTTCACGAAGCTTTAAATTCTCCAGATAACTTCCTGTTGCTACAAAGATATCTTCAATTTCCCCCAAGGAATAAAACTGGAAATTATCTGGGCTGGACGGCTTAGCTACCAGGCCAATATCCAGAAGGTTTTCCTCTAACTGCTTTAGGGTATGGGAAGAAGATTGGTTGTCAATGGTGATTTTAATATGCGGATTCTCTTTTACGAAACCGTTTAAGTATGGTAGAAGTAGGTATTTACTTAGGGTTGCGCTGGCACCGATTCGAAGATGACCGATTCCTAGTTCATGTATTCTTTTCAAGCTTTCTTCTCCACGGTATAAGGCTTCGAAGGCGGTTTTTGTATGCTCGTAAAGAACCTTACCTTCTTCGGTAAGCTTAACACCGCGGGAGTTGCGAATAAATAAAGTCGCTTCCAGGTTTTCCTCAAGGCCTTGAATTGCTTTACTGACAGCGGGCTGACTGATAAATAACTGTCTGGCGGCCTTCGAAATATTACCAGTTTTAGCAACTACATTAAAAATATAATAGTAAGACAGATTTTGTTCCATGACTACCTCCGCTTTTTGTTAGTTCTTCAATAACTTATATAACTTAATGTTATGACTGATATTAATAATATGTATTTTAATTATAACAAAAATTATGCTAGAATAACAATAGAAAAAAGCATTACATATCGTATAAAGTTTGGAGGATGCAAAATGAATTATAATATCGCTGTTATTCCGGGAGACGGTATCGGCCCGGAGATTGTTACAGAAGCAAGGAAGGTTCTTGATCAGGTTGGCAAAAAATACGGACATATATTTAATTATACAGAGGTGCTTATGGGTGGAGTATCCATCGATGCTACAGGTGAACCGTTAACAAAAGAAGCATTGGAAACCGCCAAAAAGAGTGACAGTGTATTGCTCGGAGCGGTTGGCGGAAATGTAGGACAATCCAACTGGTACAGCCTCCCCCCGCATTTAAGACCGGAAGCGGGACTTCTACAGATTCGTAAGGGACTTGGATTATTTGCTAACATCCGCCCTGCAGTGCTTTTTGATGAGCTAAAGGGTGCCTGTCCTCTAAAGGAAGACATAATCGGGGATGGTTTTGATTTTGTTGTAATGAGAGAGCTGACCGGAGGACTTTACTTTGGAGCGCGCAGTACAGTGGAGGAGAATGGCATCAGAAAAGCTACCGATACACTTGTTTATGATGAGAATGAGATTCGCAGAATTGCAAAGTGGGCATTTGAAATTGCAATGAAGAGAAATAAAAAGGTGTGCAGTGTGGATAAGGCGAATGTACTTGATTCCTCCAGACTCTGGAGACAAGTAACCAAGGAGGTATCTAAGGATTATCCAGAGATAGAACTTACTGATATGCTTGTTGATAATTGTGCGATGCAGCTTGTAAAAAATCCAGGACAATTTGACGTAATTCTTACGGAAAATATGTTTGGCGATATTCTATCCGATGAGGCCAGCATGGTAACCGGTTCCATAGGAATGTTAGCATCTGCAAGTCTTGGAGATACAAAGCTTGGACTCTATGAGCCCAGCCATGGCTCTGCACCGGATATCGCCGGTCAGAATAAGGCAAATCCTATTGCCACCATCCTCTCAGCAGCTATGATGCTACGTTATTCCTTTGATCTGGAGGCAGAGGCTGACCGTATTGAGGCAGCAGTAAAAGCCGTCCTGAAGAAGGATTATCGAACCATCGATATCATGTCAGAAGGAATGACCTTGGTTGGCACGAAGGAAATGGGAGACTTAATTTCAGCTGAAATAGGATAAGACCATGAAATGAAAAAGATAATTAAAGGAGGATTATACTATGGGTATGACAATGACGCAGAAGATATTGGCGGCACATGCAGGATTGGAAAAGGTTGTTGCTGGACAGCTGATTGAAGCTGATTTAGATTTAGTTTTAGGTAATGATGTAACTGCCCCGGTAGCCATTCATGAGATGGAAAAGATGACGATTAAGAAAGTATTTGATAAGGATAAGATTGCTTTGGTACCGGATCATTTTACACCAAATAAGGATATCAAATCGGCAGAACACTGCAAGTGCGTACGTCAATTTGCAGAAGATCAGGACATTACCAATTATTTTGAGATTGGTGAGATGGGAATTGAACATGCATTATTACCAGAGAAAGGTTTGGTTGTAGCAGGTGATGTTGTAATCGGAGCTGACTCCCATACCTGTACTTACGGAGCTTTGGGAGCATTTTCAACCGGTGTCGGAAGTACGGATATGGCAGCAGGAATGGCAACTGGTAAAGCTTGGTTTAAGGTTCCTTCCGCTTTGAAATTTAATTTAAAGGGTAAACCTTCTAAATGGGTCAGTGGTAAGGATGTTATTCTTCATATCATCGGTATGATCGGAGTAGATGGTGCTTTATATAAATCCATGGAATTTGTCGGTGACGGAATAATGAATTTGTCAATGGATGACCGTTTTGCGATGGCTAATATGGCGATTGAAGCCGGTGCAAAGAACGGAATCTTCCCGGTAGACGATTTGGCAGTAGAATACATGAAGGAACACTCAACAAAACCTTATAAGGTATATGAAGCGGATGCAGATGCTGTATATGATGAAACATATGAAATTGATCTGTCAGCATTAAAGCCTACGGTAGCTTTCCCTCACTTGCCTGAGAATACCCATACAATAGATGAAGTTGGAGAGATTAAGATTGACCAGGTAGTGATTGGATCCTGTACCAATGGAAGAATTGATGACTTAAGAATTGCTGCAAAGATTTTAGAGGGAAGAAAGGTAGCCAAAGGACTTCGTGTTATTGTATTTCCTGCAACCCAGAATATTTATCTTCAGGCGATGGAAGAAGGCTTGCTTGCAACCTTTGTTAAGGCAGGAGCAGTTGTCAGTACACCAACCTGTGGACCATGTCTTGGCGGACATATGGGAATACTAGCATCAGGAGAACGAGCAGTAGCAACCACAAATCGTAATTTTGTAGGACGTATGGGACATGTTGAGTCTGAGGTGTATCTTGCAAGTCCCGCTGTTGCAGCAGCGAGTGCAGTTACCGGTAAAATATCAGGACCTAGTGAGCTTGGATTATAGAAGGAATACAACACAATAGATTCCTTGGGAAATATATAACGAATTCTAATGGATATCCATTTCTTTTTCAGGCGATTAAATTTGGGAGGTTAATAAATGAAAGCTTTTGGAACAGTTCATAAATATGGTGATAATGTAGATACAGATGTAATTATTCCTGCAAGATATCTAAACTCCTCCGATCCGAAGGAGCTTGCAGCAAAATGTATGGTAGATATTGATGAAAATTTTGTAAACAGAGTACAATCTGGGGATATTATGGTTGCAAACAAGAATTTCGGTTGTGGATCTTCCAGAGAACATGCCCCAATTGCGATAAAGGCTTCCGGAATCAGCTGTGTAATAGCAGAAACCTTTGCTAGAATCTTTTACCGAAATGCCATTAATATCGGGCTTCCAATTATTGAGTGCCCAGAGGCGGCAAAAGAAATTGAAGCAGGGGATAAAGTAGAGATTGACTTTGATAACGGTATGATTTATGATAGAACAAAGGGTACACAGTATCAGGGTCAGGCCTTTCCTGAGTTTATGCAGAAGATAATTAAGGCAGAAGGTTTGATTAATTATATTAATAATAAATAGTAAGAGCAAATTAAGGTATTGAAATTCGAGGAGGAATTCCAATGTGTCATTTGACACAGGAAGTCCTCCTTTTTTATATGGAGATAATAAATAATTGCGAAACTCATAAATTATAGATATTGTATACACAGCAAATACTATTTCGGAGCGGAAGTTAAGCCCGAAGGAAGCGTTGGAGCGGAGAAATATGTATCTGCTGTGTATACAAT
>JAEWMT010000102.1 GCA_023393095.1 Bacillota bacterium | reverse complement strand
GCTGAACACCGTAGTGACTGTGATATACAGCTGATTACGAAATGATGTGATAAACATATCGTCACGAAAAGCTTGGATATAGTTGTCTAATCCAACCCAGTTACTTTTAATTCCGAATGTAGAATCCGTAAAGGAAGTTACAAACGCCCTTCCAATCGCATAATAAGAAAAGATTCCTATTAAAATGAAGGATGGTGCAAGGAATAAATACGGCAATAATTTTGAAGATAATGATTTTTTCATACCTATCAACCTTTCAATTAAAAGCGAGGCCATAAATGGCAGTTCATCATTTATGGCCTCGTTTGATTTCAAATTATTCTTTGGCCTGGTCAGCTGTCGTCGGATCTAGATCAAATCCTGCACGGTCAATTGACTCTTTGTTATAATTTTGATATATAGTCTCCATATTCTTCAGATATTTATCCACAGAAATCTTTCCACTTGTGAATTGATTCATGTAATCATAATATTTCGGTGTGTCTGCGGAGGTTGACCACTGCATACCTGTTGCCCATGCCCATTCCTTTGACGGAGCAGATTTGAAACCGGCAAGCAGACCCTCAAGTTCCTCACTCAAGGTTACACCCTTGATGATAGATGGTCCTTGTACAAAGTTACCGTTATTTAATGTTTCTTCATAACAGGTTTTTGCACCTTTAGCAGAATACCAATATTTGTAAAAATCTTTTACACGAGCCAAATGATCTTTATCATCTGAATTGATAATACTCATAACATTACCAAAATCCCAATATCCACGTAAAGACTGGCCGAATCCTTCCGGTGCATTCTTAAATTGAGAAATCTGGCTGGTTCCCCAATTAAAGCGCATGTCTTCTGGAAGATCTTTAATATCATTCATAATCATACCTGCATTAAAACTTGCCTGATACAGCATCGGACATACTTGTCCTTCAAAATCTGCGATTGCCTGTGTACTATCTGCTGCAATCCAGTTGTCCGGGAAGTACTTAGCAACCTTATAGAACTCATTAAAGATTTTCTTATTTGCATCGGTGCTGATTCCATTCTCGGTTGCATATTTCATTTCTCGTTCTACATTAAACACTGTAAACTGATCGCAAAGTGTATTGCTTTCATCGAACTTGAAATCTTTATTTGCAGCCATCTTATTCTCATCCCAAAGTGCATCTCCTGGCTGTGTCAGTATATCACTTGTGGTGCTACGATAAACCGCATCTGCAATTGTATTGGCTAAACGGAAGCTTTCCGGTCCTGCTGAAATCGGCACATCATATCCAGCCTTCTTCAGTTTTTCACAAGCAACCTGTAAATCCTCCCATGTCTTTGGAGGCTCAATTCCTGCTTTATCCAAAAGGTCTTTATTATAAAATAACGCAAATCCAATTTTATCAAATGGAAGCCATGGAGTATATCTTCCACCAGCCTCACTCAATACCAGCTGTAGATCTTCTTCCAGAAATGCATCGCGTACCTTTCCACCATTGTAAGGATTTTCTTCATCCAGCATTTCTGTCATATCGTAGATATATCCTTTTTCTACGGTAAGATCCATGCTGTTATTTGTCAGTGCCATACCAACAAAATTTCCATGAACAATATCCGGTGCATTCTTACGGTCTCCATCAAGAGATGTCATCATCTTTGCCTTGTAAGCATCGTTATCTGAAACAACATCTACAACAACTTTTGTCTCAGGATGTAGCTTCATATATTCTTCTGCTAATTTCTTCTCTCCTGCAGTATAGAAATTGTTGATAACTGAAAGTGTAATTGTATCATTTTTACTGGTATCCCAGTCTGCATCCGCAGTACTTCCCTTTTCTTCAGAAGTAGTTCCCTTTCCATCCGTTGTATTTTTCTCATCAGATTTCTTTGTCCCCTGGCCGCAGCCAACTGCTAATGATGCCGTCATGACAGTCACAAGCAGTAGTGAAATTAACTTTTTACTTTTTTTCATTAATCTTTTCCTCCTTCTGTTATTGCTTTTAATATATTTACCACGGCTGTACTGAAGTAAAATACGCTATGGTTAATATCTCCGGTTTTCTTATTGGTTTTACTTTAATTCGGACAGATCCCTGTGGATCCACGCTCAACCAATTTTAATTTATTTTTATAGTAACCAACTGTTCCTTCTCGAATACTTGCATATAAAAGCTCAAATGCCTTCTTGCCAAACTCCTTCTTGTCCATAGTCATCGTCGTCAATGACGGCTGCCAGTATTGAGCAAGATCTATACCATCAAATCCCATGACTGAAACATCCTGAGGTATTCTCAATCCACTTTCCTGAAATGCTTTCATCGCTCCTAACGCCATCATATCGTTGGTGCAGATAACCGCAGTAAACTTTTTACCTAGCGATATCAGTTTCTTTGCATCCTCATATCCTTCTGCCACACCTGTCGCATATGGATATTCCCCTTCAATTAATAAATCAAGACCACAAGGAAGCTTTAACTCTTCTACAATCTTTTCATACCCGATATAACGCAAATCGTAGGACATTTCCTTTCCCAATCCACTTAAATATGCAATGTTTCTATGTCCCAACTTATACAGATACTCAATAGCCTCTCTCATAGCTTCAACATGGTCATTTTCTATAGAAGCAATCCTGCGAAAATCAATATTCACATTACCACTGTTAACCACTTTGATTCCATAGTCCGACAATTTAAACAATTTTTCATTTGAAAACTTATGAGGCAACGCAGTTATAAAAATGCCATCAATTCTTCTGGTCATAAAATTATCAAAATACTCATCCAGCTTGTTAAAACCAGTGCAAATATTTACAAAATAATTCTTTTCATTTGCAGCACTCTCAAATCCATTGACAATTTCCCCAAAAAACGGGTTTGAAACATCCTCCAACACGATACCGAGCTGCATAGTCTCCTTTGTTGACATGCTACGGGCAATCATATCCGGATGATAGTCCAGTTCTTTGACCGCCTTCCAAACTCTCTGTGCAGTCTCTTCCTTGATCTTGCCAGTACCGTTCAAAACATAAGACACTGTTGCATTAGAGACCCCTGCTCTTTCCGCTACATCATTTCTTGTTATCTTCATTGTTCATCCTCTCCCCTTATTCCCCTTTAATTTACCCGGGTAAATTATTTGTAAAAAAAATATAATCGGATAGACTATAAAAACAGTCTTTATATCCGATTATTCTTTAACTATTAAGTTTTTCTTGTACATATTTTCTAATTAAACTATATCAAATTATATAACATTTGTCAACTTTAAACTATGCACAATTTTACTCGAGTAAATTTGTGTATCTTTCACAATCAGAGAGTCCAAACCATAGGCAATAGTACCAACTAACTACCGAACTAAAAAGCGCCTGATTTGCATCTAATTTGCGTAAGAAAATTAATCAGCTCCACTTCTTTTCCAACAACAGAAAATGCCTCTAATTCTAGTATTTGATACTTCATATCTTCTCCTTATGAGCCGTAATGATTGTATAGCTATAGGAATTAACTGTGATAATACAACCGTCAATATATACGTACCAATTTTTACCCTCCTTAGTAATGGAAGCATTACGAGACTCTATCTTAGACTTGCACCAATCAACAACATTATCTGTATCCAAAGATAGATTTTTTCTAATTCGTACAACTCCTAATTCTGTTGTATGTAATTTATATAGATTCTGAAGCAATTCATTTCCTGTATCCATCATTATCATAACCCCTTTCTCTTTACTTTCATGATTTGTCATGCATTACTGTAAAACCCCATGTTTGAAGACGTCACCTATTGCAAATCATTTTTATATAAATAATACTTTAAATTGCATAATAATTCCATAGCAGTTTTAATTGCTTCTTTCCAAATAAATTGTGTTGTACACAAAAATAAGACAAGGCGCTAATTGTCTTGTCTTATTTTATAGTTGATAGTTGCTCATTATAAGTTAGATAATAAATATGTGAATCGATTTTTCCCTTTGACCGATCCTATTCATTCTATGTGCTCATAATTCATCCGGATTCGTTATAAAATGCTTTTCACAAACTCCACTGGAAACATTGTCCGCTGGGCAGTTTCCTCAACACTGAGACCCTGTGCCAGAAAACGCTTTGCGACACTCTCCATGCTTTCCGATACTTCGACAATATAACCGTCATAATCGTAAAACCGCATTACGCGTTGACCCCACGGATATTCCTTAGCTTCGTGAATAAACTCTATACCCTCTGTGCCCTTAATTCTATCTTGCCAAAAATTTAAGTCTTCCACTTCAAAATAAAGCTGGAAGTTGTTAGGACGTGCTTGCATTTGAAGGTCTTGGCCAACAAGCTCAGGATAGTTGGATTGCAGGGCTAATCCTCTTTCAAAAGATACATGCACACCTAAATCCATCAAAATCTTTTGTTCCATCACGTTTTCATAAAAATGTTTTGCCTTTTCCATATCGGATACAGCAATTAAAGTCCCTTGATATTGCATTTTCTTCACTCCTGTTCGGTTTTTCTTTATTATACCTTAGAATTTCGCAATCTCACTGTAAAAATCGGACATATTATCTCGGTATTCCTGCGGTGTGATTTGGCATATCGACTTAAAATCATGGATAAAATGAGGTGTATCATAAAAGCCAGTTTGCAGATAAGCTTGCGTAATGCTGTTATGTGGGTCTTGCAAACACCGAATGGCTTTATTCACACGTACAAGACGTGAAAAGGATTTGATATTCATACCCATGTATTCTCCAAAGAGGCGGCCTAAATGCCGTTCACTATAAAATATATTTTGAGAGAGGTCTTTCACCGAGATTTGTCCTCCACTGTTTACAACCATCTTATTTGCCAAAGAAAATTCATCTCGATACGGAGAGGTTAGCAGATGTGCCATAATCAATCTATCCATTTCTGTAATAAGACTATGGACATCTAACGCTTTTTCCAATTGTTGTGCCATCAGTCTGTTCATTGTGGGATGTACTGTTTCGAAAGGTATAACACAGTCTGTTAGCTCTTTTTGAGGTATTTTGCTGAAAGCATAGTACCCTGCTGGCTGAAACTCCACAATAAACAACAGTTGAAAGCGGTTAGCATCGTTGCCGACACAAGTAAGTTTGGTAGCTGGGCCAAACAAATTACTAAAAATTCGGTTTCCATCATAGGAAAAAACCAACGTAGCGCTGCCATGAGGAATGACGGTATATTTGTTGGAAATCATGCTATCGCTCGGAAAAGTAATTGTATAATTAGAAATCCAATTTATCAAGGCTGGATGCGGAAGAAGATAGATGAAACCCTCTTCTTTAATCAAAATACGATTTAATTCATTAAAGGTACGAATATTCTCTTTTGTTATCATAGAGTTCCCCTTTACTCTTATTATTCTAACTCAAGCCCACCTGTGTATAGCTGATAGTATCTACCTTTTTGCTTAACCAGAGCCTCATGATTACCGCGCTCAATAATTCTACCCTGTTCCAATACCATAATGACATCAGAATTTTGAATGGTTGATAGGCGGTGAGCGATTACAAATACGGTTCTTCCCTCCATGAGCTTATCCATTCCCTCCTGAACTAACACCTCTGTTCTGGTATCAATACTTGAGGTAGCTTCATCAAGTATCAATACCGGAGGATCAGCGATAGCCGCTCTGGCAATGGAAAGTAATTGTCGCTGTCCCTGAGATAGGTTAGCGCCATCTCCGGTTAGCATAGTATTATAGCCTTGGGGTAAATGCTTGATAAATTGATCTGCATTTGCAAGTTTTGCCGCTGCAAAAACTTCATCATCTGTGGCATCCAGCTTTCCGTAACGGATATTATCTGCTACCGTACCGGTGAATAAATGAGTATCCTGAAGAACGATACCTAAACTTCTTCTTAAATCATCCTTCTTAATCTTATTGATATTAATGCCATCGTATCGTATTTTACCATCCTGAATATCGTAGAAACGATTAATTAAATTTGTTATAGTCGTTTTACCGGCTCCGGTCGCGCCGACAAATGCAACTTTTTCACCGGGTCTTGCATATAACTCAATGTCATGAAGTACGATTTTCTTATCGTTATAACCAAAATCAACTTTATCAAATACCACATCACCGAGTAATTTAGTGTAGCTTATCGTTCCATCCGTATGAGGATGTTTCCATGCCCAGATTCCGGTTCTTTCCTTCACTTCTATCAGATTGCTTTTATCATCTTCCTTGGCATTCACTAATTTTACATAGCCTTCGTCTAATTCGGGCTGGACATCCAATAATTGAAATACTCGTTCTGCACCCGCAAGTGCCATAACAATTGAATTAAATTGCTGGGATATCTGTGTTACCGGTTGATTAAACATTCTTGTTAATTGTAAGAAAGCTGCCAGACCACCGATGGTAAATCCATTAATACCATAGATTGCTAATGCAGCACCTATTGTTGCAGTAAGAACATAGTTGATATATCCGATATTACCCATAATGGGCATTATTATATTGGCATATTTATTTGCATTATTAGCGCTTTCAAATAATTCTTCATTTAAACGATTAAACTGCTCTTTCGCTTCCTCTTCATAACAGAAAACTTTAACTACTTTCTGACCCTCCATCATTTCTTCAATATATCCGTTTAAAGTACCAATGGATTTTTGCTGCTTTCTAAAGTTAATCGCGCTCATACCACCGATCTTTTTCGCAATACGAAACATTACAACGACCATAAGAAGGGCAATTAGAGTAAGAGGGATATTTAATACAATCATAGACACCAATACCGTTGCAATCGTAATTACAGAGGATAGTAGCTGCGGAATACTTTGAGATATCATTTGTCGTAATGTATCCACATCATTCGTATACAAACTCATGATTTCCCCATGCGGTTTGGTATCAAAAAACTTGATTGGTAACTTTTCCATATGGGCGAACATATCATCTCGAATACTTTTCAGTGTGCCTTGAGTGATATAAATCATAATTCGATTATACATAAAGGTGGCAAATACGCCCATAAGATAGATGATAGCCATAACAACAATTGCATCCAGTAATGGCTTGTAATTTATCAGATCTTGGTTTAAATAGGGAACGATATAATCATCAATTACATTCTTTATAAAAATAGTGCCAGCCACATTGGCTAATGAACTTATAATTATAAAAATAACGACACCAATACATTTTAACTTATTTGATTTTAAAATATATAGCAAAAGACGACTTAGTACTTTCATGCTGTCCTTATTCAATTTCTTCTTCGGCATTTTATTGATATCACTTCGAGTCTTCTCACTATTCATCTTCCTGTCTAGCTCCTTTCATCTGTGATATATATACCTCTCGGTAGATGTTGTTACTTGCAAGAAGATCATCATGGGTACCAAAGCCATCAATTTTTCCATCATTAATTACAATAATCTTATCAGCATCTTCAATGGAGGCAATTCTTTGGGCTATAATAATTTTTGTTGTTCCCGGAATTTCTTCTTTCAGAGCTTTTCTAATCTTAGCATCTGTCTTCGTATCTACAGCACTGGTAGAGTCATCAAAAATAAGAATCTTTGGTTTCTTTAGTAAAGCTCTTGCAATACATAATCTCTGCTTTTGACCACCGGATACATTAGTACCACCCTGTTCAATATAGGTATCATATTTCTTTGGGAATGTCTCAATAAATTCCTGTGCCTGAGCATCTTCACAAGCTTTTATAATTTCTTCCTCTGTTGCAAACTTATTCCCCCAACGAAGATTTTCTTTGATCGTACCAGAGAATAATACATTCTTTTGTAATACCATGGAAACTTCATTTCTTAAAGTATCCATATCATAATTCTTTACATTAATACCACCAACTTCTACAAAACCATTGGTTGTATCATAAAGTCTAGGAATTAACTGAACTAAGGTACTTTTTGCACTACCAGTTCCACCGATAATACCAATGGTTTCTCCGGAATTAATTCTTAAATTAATATTTTCAAGAACTAATTTGTTTTCATCATTGCTATAACTAAAGTCAACATTTTTAAACTCTATCGATCCATCTGGTACTTTAAATACAGGATTTTCTCCATTTTTCAAATTACTTTCTTCTGTTAGAACTTCATAAATTCTTTCCATAGAAGCCTTTGACATAACAACCATAACAAATACCATGGACACAATCATTAAACTAATCAGAATATTCCCCGTATAGGTAAACATACTCATTAATTCACCTGTCGCCATTCTTCCCTGTAATATTAAATGTGTGCCAAGCCAGGAAAGTAATAAGTTACAGGTATACATAGTAAATTGCATTGCAGGTGTATTTAAAAGTAATAATTTTTCAGCACTTAGAAAACCGCTGTATAAGGAGCCTGAAGCCTTATGAAATTTATTTGTTTCATAATCCTCTCTCACATAAGCTTTCACGACACGAATACCTGTAAGATTCTCTTGAACACTTTCATTCAAATCATCATATTTTCTGAAGGTACGTTGAAAATAAACATGTGCACGAGTCATAATAAAATATAAAATAACACCTAAAAATACAATTGCGCACAAGAATATAATTGCTAATTCAGAATTAATATAAAATGACATAATCAATGCTGAAATCATCATAATCGGGGCTCTTACTAAGACTCTTATGCACATCTGATATGCATTTTGAACGTTGGTGATGTCAGTTGTTAACCTAGTCACTAAGCCTGAGGTAGAAAATTTATCTATATTTGAAAAAGAATAGGTTTGTATTTTATCATACATAGCCCTTCTTAAATTCTTCGAAAATCCTGTGCTGGCTCTTGCAGCTGTCTTTCCTGATATCATACCAAAATATAGTCCTAAAAAGGACGCCAAAAGCATGATCATTCCGACTTTCACTACGTAATTAATATTACCATTGGCTAAACCAACATCTACTATCCTAGCCATTAATAATGGAATAATAACTTCCATAATCACTTCAAGAATCACATAAATAGGAGTTAGGATCGAATCTTTTTTGTATTCTCCTACATTCTCCAGTAATTTTTTTAACATCGTATCACTCTCCTATTAAATTAATACGTAATGGACATATATTCGCTATTCCTAATCTTCTAAAACCGTATATAACTTATCTAATAAATAAAACAATTCATTTAATTCTTCTGAGGTATATACGCTGTTTAGTGCTCCTTCCACTTCTAAGATGCTCTTTCTTAGAACTTCATGAATTCCTATCCCTTTATCGGTAAGCAGAATTTTCTTCAACCTAGCATCTTCATCAACACTAACCCTTGAGATGTATCCGTTCTTCTCCATAAGCTGTAGTGTGTTTGTAACCGTAGATCTACGTATGTCAAACTCAATCTCGATATCCCTTTGGTATACATTACGAATTTGAGCTTGGTGATATACAAAACTTATAATTCTGGCTTGTGAACTTGTCACTTCCATTCCTCTCTGATTTAACTCATTTTCTATCTTCCTACGGACTAGATTGGATAGAATCCTTAACATCTTTCCAATGTGTCTTTCTTCCATTTGATCGCTCCTCCATTTGTTAGATACCTAACATATATTAAAATATAGTTTTGCTTCTGTCAATATAAAAGTTCTACCATATTCACTTAAAGGCATTGCATGCACCTGCATACAATATTTAAATACAAAAAAATCCTCTAAACCTTATTTTTAAAGGTTTAGAGGACTTCATTGAGAGAGGCGATAACCATATTTGAACTATATGAATAGTTCTAAAACCCGCATAGAAAGGGATGGGCAATCTCTAATACAGGTTGCACCTGTTTCTCACCTAATTTTAACGAGACGGAATTCGAAGTATAATCTTATCCTTCAAATGTTAAAAGGAAGGAGAATAATCCGCTTCCAACTTATGTATTTATAATAGTGCACATTTTTTATGTATTGACTTCTGAAATTGTTAGTTACAAATTTACAAGTAACAAGTAGACAAATTGGTAGTTCTAGTGTGAATATATTTTATTACAATTATATCTTTTCAAAAACAAGTGTAGCTTGAATTCTATCTCCACCAAGCATACCTTTGCTTCCTGCTGAAGTTGTACTAATCGTGTGTAATCTATATCCTTTCGCAGCCTGTTTATTAATAACATCCTCTAATTCTGTTAAATTTCCTGAACCTGTCCCAATAAACTTTTCTTTAAGTATAACTTGTAAAACTACATACTGCATATCTTCTCTCCTTTTCTTATATTTTTTACATTATAATACATCATATTACACATGTTGTCAAAAGGCGAATTTCAACCTTGTTACCCTACACTTATTTGCCGTACTATTTTGACAAACAAAAAATCTCTAAACCCTTATTTCTAAAGGTTTAGAGACTCTTCTAAAAAAGGCGATAACCATATTTGAACTGTTTGAACAGTTCTAGAAACCCCACAGAAAGGAGGGTTTTCAATCTCTGAAACTGATTGCACCTATATAATCTTAATCTTTACTCATAATCTGCAAATTTCAGACAAGGCATTAGCAAACAGTTTCGGTTGGTCAAGCATCATAAAGTGACCAGCGTCTTCGATAATAAACTTTTTTTTGTATGGTGCATTAATTGAATCAAAATAGCTACTTGCTATTACATTTGAGGCCTGATAATCTCTAGCTCCAAGAACATAAAAAACAGGTATTTCATAATCATGACTTTCCTCATATAAACTATGTGAAAATAAAAAATCCCATAGTTTTTTATTATTATTCATCCCTTTAAATAAACTTATTATATCGGAAAACCTAAAAATTGGACTCTTAAATAGAGTTTTTATTATAGGCATAAAATCCATTCCAACCTTATACTTACCTTGTAATATTCTAATTTTTTGAATTTTCTTTATCATCGGTTTTTCGTAATTTTTTTCGGGATAAACTCCTATTTTTTCAAGGCTGACTAAATCCTTTTTATTGCCCGTTTTTATTATTAATTCTCTTACCTTTTCGTAACCAATCTTTTCATTCTCCACTATATCTACTACTTGTCCCGCTCCTATGTAGTATAGTACATCTTGAGGATATTTCTTCACGAATAATGTTCCCAAAACACTTCCCCAAGAATGACCTAAAATAACTATTTTCTCCTTGTTATATTTCTTTTTTAAGTAATTAACTATTTCTAATAAATCATCTAATAATTCATCAACAGAAGGATAATTGCTATTTCTTTTTGTTTTTGTTAATGTTTTTCCTGCACCTCTCTGATCCCAATGAACAATGTTATATAAACTTGACAAATCTTTTTGAAAAGCATATGCGAATGTTGATTCTGACATTCCTGGACCACCATGTAAAAACAGGAGGACGGGAAGATCAGTATTGATGGTGTGATGTAATAAATATTGTTCTATTCCATTGATTTTAATATATTCCGGATAATAATCGTTTTGTTTTTTCATGTCTTACTTCTCCTCTACTTTACCTTCTCTTTAGTGCGTATTTTATACTATAATGAATTAAAACAATACTATCTATTAAATTATAGACATTAAAACATAGGAAATCAACTCTAAATAGAAAAGTATATATATCTCAAAATTTCAAAGCTATTCTATTCAGGGGTTGTAGCCATTCTGCAATCTCATTACACAAATATTCCACACAAAAAGCAAAATATCAAAGGTTCTGTCACAACTTATGGTGGAAATATAATTTATTAATAAGTTAATACTTCAATATCCCTGTATGTTAAAATCAACAAATTAGAATTGATATTACTGTTCCCATACCATAAAATACTCTTTTTCGCCTGTATTTTCATCCGTCTTTTCACACTGAACTTTGAAATGTTCACGTTGGTAGAATTTTACCGCCCGTATATTCTTTTGATATACACTCAAAGTTAATTGCGTTTTGATAGACTTAACAAAGTCCAACAATTGTTTGCCAATACCACCAGATTGTGCATCACTCCAAACAAAAATACCCTCGATATAATTATTGCTCAATCCAACAAAGCCTTCTATTTTACCTTTGTTCTCATCCTCATAAACGTATACTTCCGCTTGTGAAAACATTTCTTTTACTACTTCAAAATTATCTTCCCAGTATTTTTTTGAAATAAAATTATGGGCTTTAACATTGGTATCCAACCAAATTAGCGCAATTCTATCTATATCTGTCTCCTGTAATTTCCTAATCACAACATACTCTCCTAATAAATTCAAATTTATGACTTGCCTAATAAGAAATCGTTCTATAGGATTACAATACATGTGCTACAAATCCATCTAAATAAATACGGAAATGCTTTTTTGTGTTATATTTAAGTCACCACAACCAAAATACAAAAGAAAGGAAGCATTTCCGTATGGCAAGTATAACACAAGTATGATATTTAGGCTAGGATTATTAAAATACGTTGATAACCTCATTTTAGACTATCCTTACGGATGAAAAGTCTTTCGAAAGCAAGCTTATTCAGCTACCTAAGTGCCTTACACCTACTTGCATCTAGTTTTCATTACAACAAAAAATCTCTAAACCTTAGTATCTTCAAAGTTTAGAGACTCTTTTAATCAAGGCGACAACCAGATTTGAACTGGTGATCAGGGTGTTGCAGACCCATGCCTTACCACTTGGCTATGTCGCCATATTTTAATATTTTGCTGTAATTATTATATTATAGCAACTGTTACTTTATACGTCAAGAATAAAGTCATCATATATTATAATATAATAGCTAGAACAGCAAACTCCCCGAGTAGGGCTCGAACCTACAACCCCACGGTTAACAGCCGTGTGCTCTACCATTGAGCTATCGAGGAATAAATTACAAACAAATTTTTATAATTTATTTGTATTAATGATTTAAATTATGTAGAAAGATACTACTTAATTCTTTCTATAATTTAAAAAACAGAAATCTACCTAGGTATCTTCTGTCTTTAATTGACTAAAACCTACACACGAAAATGTTCCATCCTAAGAATTCGTTAGAATTCTCTTAACTGCAAACCTTTTTAGGTCAAGCCCTCGACCTATTAGTAACAATCAGCTCCATACGTTACCGC
>JAEWMT010000096.1 GCA_023393095.1 Bacillota bacterium | reverse complement strand
GCATTGGTAACCTCCGCCGATGCCCGCTCCACTGTAGCCACCTGTGGATTTTACCGTGCCGCCGCTGATGAAGATTGTGCCGCCCTCACCGCCCTTGCTGCCGCTACCGCCGATTCCCGCGCCTAAGTCGCCGCCATTGGCAGTCACCTCGCCGTCGCTGATGGTGATAATGCCGCCCGCTCCGCCGTAGCCGCCGCCGATGCCCGCACCCAAATGGCTCTTGGCTTCCACTGTGCCGCCACTGATGGTGATTTCACCGCCTGCTCCATCGTAGCCGCCGCCGATGCCCGCACTACCGCCGGTTGACATAACCGTGCCGCCACTGATAGTAATTTTGCCGCATGTTTCCAGGTAGCCGCCACCGATGCCCGCACCGTTTGCGTTGCCGTTTGCAGTCAGCTTATTGGTTGTTGTATCTGTGGCTGTGATGGTCAGCCCTGCATTTTCAGGCACACCCACCGCCGCACCGTAGCCAACAAGGATGTCGATCGGCCCGGCGGTGACGGTCTGCCCGCTTGTGATGGTGTTTGTGCCGGAGAGGATTAACATATTACCTTCACCGGTGAAGTACAGCGGGGAATAGCCTTTTTGCAAGGTAGTACTGTCCTTATGGTCATTCGCCGATTTGATGTTCAGGTTCTCAATGGTGACATTGTTGTTTGCCCCAAACACAAAGGCAACATTTTGAATTTCCGTGCCATTACCCTTCAGTGTGAGGGTTTTGCCATCGCCCACATTGAAGGTCATGGGATTTTTCGGTCCTTCCGTCAAGCCCGAAAGGTCAATGACCTCATTTTGGGCATCTATTGCCGCCTGCAAATCGTTCCAGCTTGCAATAGAAACGTCCGCCGCTCCTAGCAGCGCCTTCTCGCTTTCTGGTAAATCTAAATTTCCCGTGGAGGTTCCTAAATTAATCTCCCGGTTTATGGTTTTTTCCGGTAATTCGTCATTTGAAATAATTTCGTCGCCTGTGCCGACAGTCAGAGACTGCGCTGCCGCTGAGACTGGCATCATACCCAGCACCATGACAACAGACATTGCTATTGCCAAAAGCCGCTGGTACCGTTTGTTATGTTTCATGCTCGTAATCCTCCTGTTTTGTTTTAGTTTCATACACAGTTATGAGTGTGTTCCCAGATCAAGTGGTATCACCTCTTTGGCCCAATATACAATTGTAAAGGTTTGTCAATTAAAAATATAGTTCGAAACAAGTTGGGTGAGTCAACGAAATTCGTACTTGACAAATTGGAAAATAAACGCTTGTTATTTTACCACATTATGGTAAAATATCAAAAGTAAATAAATTTGAGAAAAGGAGGCGCTATTTTGGATACGCCACTCGAAATTGCTATCTTCGAGGATTTTGCCGAGGACGCGGATTTGCTTATTCAATTCATTTTGAAAAGCGGGATTTCCGCCGAGTATAAAATCTTTTCCTCCGGCGAGGAGCTGCTTGCATCCTTCTCAACCAATCGGTATGACCTTATTTTTCTGGATATCTATATGGGCGAGGTGCAGCAAGGGGTTACCATCGCGACTAAAATCCGTGAAATGGATACCGTAGTAACATTAGCCTTCACCACCTCCAGCAAAGATCACGCCTTGGAAAGCTACCGTCTGAAAGCCTATGCGTATCTTGAAAAGCCGTTGCGCCCTAGTGATGTTCGGGAGGTTCTGGAACAGGCGCAAAGTAAACGGAGTACCGCTCCCGCCGTCAAGCTTCTTATTAAAGGAGCGTACCACAAAATTCCGCTGGATAGCATATTATATTTTGAAAAAAAGAACCAAGCCGTTTTGGTCAACACCTTGACGAGCACCCTACGCACCAGTCAGACGGTAAAACTGGGAAATATCGAAGCCGTGCTACCGGACTCCTTCTTGCGCTGCCACCAAAGCTATATCGCCAATCTCCACTATGTCAGAGGGCTGGATCAGGAGCTGAGAATTTTCCTCATGCAAAATGGGGATAAGGTCTATATTCGACGTCAGGATGTAAAAAAAGCGGCGAAAATTTATGAAGATTATCTGTTCAACAAGACTAGGGGGCGTTAGATGATGCATAAGCGAACAAAATTTCTGAATGCCATTTGCATTATTTTGCTGGGAATAGCCCTCGCTTTCATAGCATCGTATTCTTTCGTGGACAAGCAAGTTCCCGCTTCCTATCTGGAGCCGATACGTCCGATCTCCGACGTGAAAGTTTCAGTGGGTGACGGCGAACCGGCAGAGGTCAGCCTGCCTGTAAAACTCTCCGGTCTTGCTCCCCGCACACCAGTGACGATGACCGCTACGGTGCGGGTTCATCCTGGTGACAGCCTGCGTTTCAAATCTGTATTCGCTCCGGTTCGGCTTTATATTGACGGCGCTTTTACTTACGAATCAGGGCAGCCGGGAAGTTATCCCCCCTATATGAACGACCCGCCCACCATACTTACCAACATCCCTTTGCCGGATAAGGATGGCGCCACAGAGCTACGAGTGGAATATCTGTCCCCGAACCAGCGGAACGAGTTGTCCCTCCCGGTACTTTTTGTGGGGAACGAAGCAGCACTTTTGGTAAGTCAATTCCGTGTGGAAGGCTTTTCGCTGCTATTCTCCCTGATGTTGATTTCCCTAGGGCTTGGGATGATGCTGGTATCTGTGACGGTGATCCGCGTGGATCACTCCGGCGCATTCCTGTGGTTAGGACTGTCCTCCCTGTCTGCGGGGGTGTGGGTACTGGGGGAATGCGACCTGACCGCCTTTTTGTTACCCTATCCCACGCTACTCTACAACATGGCATACTTAGGGCTTTTTCTGGTGACGATTCCCTTCCTGTGCTTCGGGCTGGCGATCTTGCATCCCAAGAGCAGGCTGCCCTTTCAAATCATGCTGGGCGTACATACCGTTTCCGTTGCGATTGCCCTAATATTACAGCTTTCCGGCAGAATGGACTTTACCAAAAGCCTGTACTGGTTTCATATCATCATACCGCTAGGATTTTTGATATTCACAATTTGCCTTTTATGGGAGCATTTCCGGCACCATAACCCTGCGGCCAAGAAGTTTGCGCCTGCGGTCATTCTGATGGTGGTTTCCGTCATGGGGGAAGTACTCAATTACTGGCTACGACTGACCAATACGCTGACGGTATTCTTCCAGCTTGGCGTGCTGGCCTTTGTAGTTTCTCTCTGCGTTATCAACGGTTGTTATGTGGGCGAGTTCCTGCGTACAGTGGCGGAAAAAGTAAGGCTTGAATATGAGATATCTACTACCACTCGACAGCTTTCACTGCAGAGACTACAATATCAGAAAATGGCTGAAAATGACGAGGCAGTGAAAGCACAACGGCATGATCTGCGCCATCAACTTGCCGTCCTGCGGGAATTAAGTGTACAGGGCGACATGGAAAAGCTGAGCGAGTATCTCGATACACTGATCCGAAAAATCCCCTCAGACAGAGAACTCCGGCTATGTGAAAACTATGCGGTGAATGCGATTGCCGCCTATTACACTTCCGCAGCCAAAGAGCAGAATATCAAAGTCGATTTGCTCTTTGCCGTTCCTGCCGAACTTGAGCCAATGACGGAAAGCGATTTGTGTATCATTGTAGGAAATCTGCTGGAAAACGCCGTAGAAGCTTGTGGACGCATGACAAAAGGCAGCCGCTTTATCCAGCTCCAAAGCCATCTGGAATATGGTATCCTGACCATCACGGTTGACAACAGCTTTAACGGAATGTTTCGAGAAAAGAACGGCGTGTTCCTTTCCTCCAAGCGGGATGGCGAGGGTACCGGCTTATCCTCTGTGGCGGCGGTGGCAAAGAAATACGGCGGTACGGCAAGATTTGAGGCAAAAAACGGTGTGTTTCAGGCCTCGGTGTATGTGCGGATAACGAGTGAATCCAATAAAAATAAATAGAAGCAAAGCCTGATAGAACTGACACCTGTCGTGTCAGTTCTATCAGGCTTTTTGTATTTCCCCGTAAGGAAGCAGAGTATTTTTTTCGCTCTGTTTGTTCGGTATGTATTGAATTAATAACTTATCTTTTTAAACCAAGTGAGATCCGGATATTTGAATAATGCTTTCCCCATTATTTTACTGCGTTTCACAAATTTGTTATCCCAGTATCTTGCATCATCCGATATCGATCGGTTATCCCCCATCATAAAGTAGCTGTCCTTAGGTACCGTATATGGTCCAAAATCTTCATCTAATAAGCTGGTAACATATTTTTCTACCAGTTTCTTTCCGTTTATGTACACATATCCATTCTTACCTTCAATTGTTTCCCCCGGTAAACCGATAATTCGTTTAATAAAATCTACTTTCTCATCATCGGGAAAAGGAAATACGATAATATCTCCTCTCTTCGGATCACTAAACAGATAGGCCTGGCGATAAGTCATTACTCTATCCCCTATCATAATAGTCTTTTCCATGGAACCGGTAGGTACTTCTACTTTCATTATTATTACTTTATTTATAAAGGTTGCCAATCCAATAGCTATTAATAATACTATTACCCAGCTAATAATTTCCTTTATAACTTTGTTTTTCATAAGTATACCTCTTATTGTTAGAATTTCGGAACTTATCAACAATTATATACTTAGACCTACCTTTTGTAAATATAAACATATTGTTAAATTTACAAAAGGTTTTTCTGTATTATAAACCGAATTACTAATTCATTTGGAAATAGTTAAGCAGTCCCTAATTACAACTTTGTAATATTAAATAAGGAACTCATCGCCAACCATAATCCTGGGAAAAATCTCATAATCTGCCATACACCGGATCCGCTAAGATTAAATTCTGGTATTAATCTTAATTTAGCATTCATGCTTCTGACATCATCAAACCATACTACATGTTCAATTCCCTGATCATTGGTATAATTGAAGAAAGGCGATTGGGCAGTTTCATCGAATTGAATATTTACTCCAAATTGGACTGCACGTTCTATTGCCTGCTGGTTACCTATGGATTCGGCTGCAGTTTCTCCTTGTACAAAGGGGAGCGGCCAATCATAGGCATAATTTGGTGTTCCCATCAATATCTTATCTGGATCAATAACAGTTACTCCATATCTTAGTACACTCCTCATATTATTAATGGGGGATGTTGCCATGGGCTCCCCGTAGGTGTAACCCCATTCATAAGTCATCAGAAGCACCTTGTCAACTACAGCTCCGATTGCTGGATAATCATGAGCTTCATATAAGAGTCCCTTCTGTTCTCCTGAAGTCTTAGGAGCAAGTGCAACAAAGGTTATCAGCCCTGCTTCGCTCATTCTCGCTTGTACAGCTTTAATAAAATTCAGAAAAGCATCCTTATCGGCAGGCAGTATAAATTCAAAATCAATATCAATACCTTTATAGCCCTTTTCCTGAATTGTAGTAAACAGATTATCTATTAATGTCGCCTGAACTTCCGGATTGATAAACATTTCATGGGCACTTTCACTACTGAAATTCCCCGCTGCATCCATTGGTGCCAGTACCATAATTGGTGCAACACTAAACTGATTAGCAAGCGCAATAAGTTCTTCATCCTCAATTGGTATCAATTCTCCTGTAGGAGTAAAGCCATAGGTAAACAGGGATAGGTAAGTCAAGAACGGCAGGGTTTTTCTTAATACGTCTCGATCGATAAACGGATAGGCATATCCGTTTGTCACGACCGTATCTATCTTTTCTTCATTAGCATATGTAATAACAAGGGTCTCCCCTGGATTAAGATAATCTCTTACCGCTATCTGCGGATTATTCTGGAGTATCTGATTTGCGGTAATTCCATATTTCTGTGCAACATTCGTTAAGGTATCACCTTCCACCACCGTATAGACGGTATCCGGAACACGAATACCGATACTTTGCCCTATAACAAGATTATCCGGATTGGGAAGTTCATTCTCTAGAATGATCCGCTCCCGCGATACTCCAAATTGATCTGCAATTGTTTCTAACGTATCTCCTTCTTCAACTACATAAATCTCCATATACCTCCATTCTGCCGCTGTAATTTATTATATATTTTGAGAGTGTCGAAAGTCAGGTTATATTCGCCAGAGGCTATCCAATTATTATCTTTCTTTACATATTATACTGAGTACATCAACGTAAGAATTGACACTCTAAACACTGTATACTACCGGCAATTAAACTTTATATTAGTATATGATATTAAAATTTTATGGTGAAATGTTTTGACTTGCGTTGCAACTTACCGTAACATATCGTATAATACCTTTCAAATAATTGATACTTTCCATAAATTACAGAATACTATATAGATGAAAAGATCAATCAAAAATTAATTCAATTCAAGCCTGTATCATATGGCGATAGGAGGGAACATGCAAAATTTCAAAGAAATAAAAACAGAAAATCTAAAGGGTAACCCTTTCCAGCTGATCGGTAAAGACTGGATGCTAGTTACAGCCGGAAACAGTGATAAGGTAAATACCATGACCGCATCCTGGGGTGGGCTTGGGGTAATGTTTGGTAAGGATGTGGCTTTTATCGTAATACGTCCACAGCGATATACCAGAGAATTCATTGACCATGAAGATACCTTTTCTCTGAGCTTCCTAGACAAGAGCTACCGAAAAGAATTAAACTATCTCGGAAGTGTATCCGGTAGGGATGAAAATAAAATAGAGAAATCAGGATTAACTGTGGAATTTCTTAATGATACTCCCTATTTTAATGAATCTACAAACGTATTAATCTGCAAAAAGCTACTTAGACAGCCTTTTGATGGTAACTCATTATTAATTGAGGGAATGAATCAGACCTTTTTTCCAAATAAGGATTATCATATTCTATATATTGCCGAAATCACAAAGGTTCTGCAGGCTACAAGATAGAGCAAATGCAATACTAGCTCTAATAAATACTGCCTGTCTTCGTATAATGCTATTGGTATGAGTAGTCTCGCAAAAGGCATGGGAGCTCAAAGCCTCTTATACAATGAATTCAGATTTAGCGAAAATTCATTGAGATGTTATATTTTATACTTAATAAAAGAAAAATATAAAGTGGCACCCGAATATGAACTTTCCTTGTCTACTTTACTGGAATTGTTCCATATCAGGTGCCACTAATATCAATCGTTAATAATTACTTAACGTCAGATTTCTTAAAAGCAAAAATTCCTATAGCAGTTGCTACTACAAAGACTGCTACAGCAATGATAGCAGATCTTAAATAATCAGAACCAACGGCAGTATTATTAGAATAGAATAAAATATTATTCAGCAGACTGTATTTTGTAAATTCTATCTTATTCTTTACAATTAACTGTAACAAAGAAAAGAACAGCTGATCTACTAATAATATATATATAATATTAATTGCAATTACTCCGCCAAGATTTTTAACAACCATGGCAACTAATAAAAGGAGTGCAATTAAACCAGCATAAAGCAGTAACTCAATTCCTATAGCAGCTATATATTTTCCACTAAAAGCGCCAAATTCTCCCGAAATAATTGTAGCACCGATGGTAGCTATCACCCAAATAAATAAAAGGTATATGTATGCTGCAGCAAGCATTGTAATATATTTTGACAAATAAATCTTTGTTTTCGAAAAGCCCTTTGATACTACATTTTTCATTGTTCCATGAGTAAATTCAGCAGCCACAAAAATACCAATTATAATTCCAAGCATCATAGGTATATTACCCGTAAAAGCTGATAAACCATACTCAAGTCCGTTGGGTAGAGAGACATTAATCGTAGAATCAATCCTACTGGTAGCTACAATGATACCTAAGACTACAAGTAATGCTGTTACAAACATACAAATATAATAAGATTTACTTCTGAAAAGTCTGTAAAAATCCGAACGCAATAAATTTAACATACTAACCTCCATCTGCCGCATAAGTGGCATAAATATCTTGAACGAAATTTGGCGAAACTATTCGAACTAACATTCTAATACCTTTTGCGGAATTTTCTGCTATATTTTCTAATTATAATTCTTTTCGGTTACGTCCATAAGCTGCATGAAGTAAGCCTCCAAGTCCTGGCCAACGACTGAACTGGAATTTACAACGATGCCATTCTTAGCAAGCTCCATATTAATTGCTCCTGCTTTTTCTAAATCCTTTGTTACCCGGATTGTATTATCATCAATAATATGAACAGAAGCCGGATCAATCATACCAACTATAATGTCTCTTGCAGTGTTGACATTATCAACCTTAATTTCTAGTTCACCCTGACAGCGCTGCTCCAGTTCCTCATTCGTAAACTCTGTTACCATAACCCCATTATTAATAACACCATAGCGGTTGGCAATCTTGGATAGCTCACCAAGAATATGGCTGGAGATCAGGATAGTAATCTTTCTCTCTTGATTTAAATGTAATATCAATTCCCTAATTTCCTTGATACCTGTGGGATCAAGACCATTAATAGGCTCATCCAGCATTAAAAATTCAGGATCGCCTAATAATGATATTGCAATCGCCAGACGCTGTTTCATACCGAGTGAATAATTCTTCGCTTTTTTCTTACCAGTATCCTGCAGACCCACTAAGGTAAGCATTTCATTAATTTTGCTATCCGGATTTAATCCCAGCAATCTGCAATAATAGTAAAGATTTTGTTTTGCAGTCATTTGAGGAAATACTGCCGGATTTTCTATCATTGTTCCGGTTTTTCTTCTTTGATTTTCAAGGTCATTGCTTTCAAAGATACTAATTGTCCCTCTTGTCGGGCGGGCAAGTCCTGCTACCATACGAATTAAGGTTGTTTTACCTGCGCCATTTCTTCCAATAAAACCGTAAATATCTCCTCTGCGAACATTAAGATCAATACCGTTGACCGCTGCCTTTTTACCAAACACCTTTGTCAGGCCATTTGTTTGCAGTACATATTCCATTCCATTATCCTCCTGCTTTGTTAATTACTGTTGATTTTTATATAACTAAAACACATTTTAACATAGTAAAATTAAAAGTGCATTAAAAAATAATAAAAATATCCTAATTTTTACCACTATGCTTTATTGATTATCAAATTTAAATACCCCTAGTTTATTTATTCCATTTGCCAACCTTTACATACATCAACCCATTTTTTGCTAATTGCATACTCTTCCAGCTCCCTACAGGTAAGCCTAATAGCTGAATTACTGCTGCCGCAGGCAGGGTATATATAATCAAAACGTTTTAGGGATGTATCAAGATAGACGGGCAGTTCAGCAGGAAGTCCAAATGGACATACGCCTCCAACAGCATGTCCTGTATATTCAAGCACTTCCTCCGGCGTAAGCATTTTCGCTTTCGTACCGAATTCTGATTTATATTTGCTGTTATCAATCTTGGCATCTCCTGCGGCAACAATTAATATTGCACCTTCCACCATCTTAAAGGAGAGTGTTTTTGCAATCAGGCATGGATCGACTCCTAATGTATCAGCAGCCATTTCTACCGTAGCACTAGAGGTGTCAAACTCAAGAATATCCGAATCCCTTCCCCATATTTTAAAGTACTCTCTTACTCTTTCGATAGCCATTCTAATCATCCTCACTTATGTAGTTTTTACTAGTTTAATAAAGGCATCAGGTGATTCCTTAATCCTGATACATCACTGTAACAAACGTTGCCTAAATATTTCCTCAATAATACCATTAATGTAATAAAACATCAATTACTGATTTGCTATACACGAATCATTACACAATAAAAGGACTTCCACACAACAACATTGTACGGCAGTCCAATATCTTTTTATTTACATATTTGTATTATCAAATTCCATAAGGATGATTTTCTATTTTAATTGCATTAATTTCTGCTGTAATATTATTCTTTAAAATAATGGAATTTAATAAATTTCTTAACTCAATCTTATATTCCGTTAAAATAGCGGTAACTAGTTCATCTCTTTCCTCTGCAGGTATCGCTTCGATAGCTCCTTTCATCATTTTAATCGGACTCTCCTTCATATCTAGTAGCAATTTTCCGATTCTACCTGAACTATCTTTCATTTGCGTTAACCTATGAATGATCTGGGGTAGTAAATGCTCCATTGAAGCTACATAATCAATAATGTCTATATCCATTACAATTCTTATCAACGATTCATTTTTTCTTTCAATCGTATCCGTTTTTATCGAAATTATCAGTGCTATAATACCATTACGGCTCAGCATATGATTTAAATATTCAATCATAACCTCGTCAAAATGAGGGAGTATTGCTGCTGCAAGGTCATCTTTTTTTGGTACAAATGAAATTAGTAAATCAGTAAATTTTGTCGGTCTTCCATTTGTGCTTATTATTTTAGATAAAATATCAAGGAAAAAGTTATCTTTTTCATTAAGCCATTGCTCTATGTATGGCATCAACAATTTTATTAATGTATTATAATTAATGTTTTTTACATAAATCTTTGTTCTAATCATAGATTGCCCACCCCAGTATGCGGCATATTTTGTGATATTAAATATACCCTTATTCCTAATATTATATTATCAATCTATAAAAATGATAACGTATTAGAAAAAAAGTTAGGTACTTACATCCAGTAAGCTGCGTTACGAAATCTGTCTAATGTAACAGAGATTAATTTATGAAAATATTAAAATATTTTGGAAAACTTGACATTGACAGGGTCTTAAGGTAAGATTGTGAATTGTAAAAGTATACTTTTTAAATATGAATATAAAAATTAGGAGATGATTTTTTGGATCCCAGTGACGTGGCACAGGCAATTACATTGTTTATCTTATTAGTTCTATCCTCCTTTTTCACCGCTTCAGAAGCAGCACTTAATGCGGTGAACAAGTTAAGAATTCGAACCCTTGCCGATGACGATGTGAGAGGTGCTAAAACCGCAGGAAAATTAATTGAAGAACCCAGAAAAATGCTGAGTGCAATATCCATTGGTAAAAATGTTGCAAAACTATCTGCCTCAGCCATGGCAGCAATGATGACTTCCCATTACTTCGGTAATCAATGGGTTGGTTTAACCGTTGGAATCCTTATATTCATCTTTCTCATCTTTGGATCAATTATACCCAGAACCATCTCTTCTATTTATACAGAAAAAGTGGCTCTTACGGTAGCATGGCCGATTTATTTATTAACTCGATTATTGTCACCAATTATTCTTGTTTTTAATTTCATATGTAATGGATTACTTAAACTAATTGGTATCGATACGAAAGCAAAGACAGCCGCAATCACAGAAAGTGAACTTAGAACCCTTCTGGATTATAGTCATGAGGAAGGTGTCATAGAAAGTGAAGAACGCAGAATGATTACCAATGTAGTGGATTTCGGTGACTCGCTGGCAAAGGATGTTATGGTACCACGTACTGATATGGCATTTGCTAATGTGGATTTCACTTATGATGAATTGGTTCAGGCTTTTGCTGATGATAAATACAGCAGATTGCCGGTTTATTCGGATACCCGAGATAATGTGATCGGTATTGTAAATCTCAAGGACGTCTTCTTTTATAATGGTGATAAGGAGACATTTAACATTACTGGCATCATGAGAGAACCTTATTTCACGTATGAGTACAAAAAAACCTCTGAACTGTTAATTGAAATGCGACGTGATTCCATTGCTTTGGCAATTGTACTTGATGAATATGGAGCTACCGTTGGCTTATTGACGATAGAAGATTTATTAGAAGAAATTGTCGGTGAAATCAGGGATGAATATGATGATGATGAAGAGGACAGCATAAAAATAATTTCTGAACATGAATATATCGTTGATGGATTTACCAAGCTTGATGAAATCAATGAAGTACTTGGCTTAAATCTTGAATCCGATGATTACGATTCCATCGCAGGACACATTATATTCTTGCTTGATCACCTTCCAGAGGAAGGCGAATTAGTTGAGGATAATAACGTCGTCTTTACCGTAGCTGCTGTTGATAAAAACCGTGTCGACAAAGTCCATATTCTCATAAAAGAAGAAGCGGATATGGAAATCGGAGAAAAACAAACGTGATTATATTACAGATTATGTAAAGAAAGATATATCGATAAATATCGGAATTCATTATTAATAATTATATATATTACAAATACCTATATTTATTTTTAGCGGACTATATTGTACTGAATCAGATCATTATGATATGACTTTTGTCACTGATTCCATGCAATATAGTCCGTTGTTCTATTATAAAATATTACAATGATAAGCGATTAATAAAAGAATCGAGAAATCTATGAGTAAGTAACATGGTTTAGAATAAGCAGACCCAAACAATGTTCAAAAGCTATATGGAAATAAGTTTTGGCTATATATATGGTCTATTAGTTTAATATTTATTTGTTGATTTATTGATTATTTATTAGTTTATTATTTATTGTATATTGTTTATATATTTATTGTTTATATATTTATTGTTTATATTCTTCATCGGAGTTATTATTCTCCTTATTAGCATCTCCATCAGACGATCGGCAAGAAACGTCATTTTTATTCTCTTTATTTTTTTCACTAACCTTTTTGATATCATTTCTTGTAAATTCTTCAGAAAATTCATTGGAATACCTTGTACGGTATATCTGATTGCTTATTTCATTTCCCTCCCTCTTTTTTTCCGCTTTACCTAGAACCTTCATAATCATATAAATTACAGCAAATGCAATCGTCATTAAAATACCTGTAACCAGCCCGGAGGTTTGTCCGGGTATAAAAGGCATACTTAAAATTATAATAATTAAAGCAATTAGTGCAAGCCATGAAGTTATTGGGAAACCTGGCATCTGGCATTTACCATTTGGAGGACATCCATTACATTTACGAAAGCGGATATGCGTAGCCATAATTGCTGCATAGGTGAGGAGTGTTGCAAAGCCTCCGGAGCTGATTAAGAAAAGATAGACACTGGGGAATAAAAGGCCAAGTCCCAGACCTGTAAGCATCGCAAAACCTGAAAAAAGAATGCCGCGATATGGTACATCTGTCTTATCTCTCAACCATTTGGGGGCATGTCCATCATCAGCAACCGAACGCATCATTCTGCCTAGGCCAAACATGGAAGCCAACATAGTTGATAATATCGCTGTTACTAAAATAAAGTTAATTACCTTGCCAGCCCATCCCATTCCCCATCGGCTGAGCGCTGCTACCATAGGGCTAACACTCTCTGTTAGCTGATCTGTTGGTATTAACGGAAGTAAAACTACGATAGACAGGATGTATAATCCCACCAGACAAATAACTGTATTAGCAATTACCTTTGGAATTGTTTTATGAGGATCAGATACTTCAGATGCAGCCAGACCGATAACCTCAAATCCTGCATATGCAAATACAACAATTAACATACTTCCTGCAACACTTCTTACACCGCCCGGTGCAAGGGGCTCCCTTGTCAGTTCTCCCACTCCGACTGCTCCCCGACTACCAATTGCTCCGACAATCAATAATAAAGCTATTATAATAAAAGCAATTATAGCAGACACCTTTATAACTGAAAGGCTGCTTTCCAGCTTACTAAGTCTTTCCGCTCCCAAAAGATTTACTAAAGTTACAGCAATTATAGTTATACTGCCGACAACAGGAATAGAAAGTCTTGGATACCATTCCTTGATTAGAATAGCCGCCGCTGTTGCCTCACTGGACATTGCAAAAATCATACCTGTCCAATAGACCCAAGCTACAACAAAACCTGCTCCAGGACCAAAAACCTGAGCCGTAAAGGTATAAAAAGAACCGGAATTAGGATTAGCTACTGTCATTTCCGATAGAGCAAATAAGATAAAATATATTAAGATAGCGCCTAAAATGTAAGATATAACAATAGCGGGCCCTGCTGCCTGAATTGCGACTGCAGATCCCAAAAAGAAGGATCCGCCAATGACAGATCCCAGCGCCATCATGGTAAGTTGCCAAGCTGATAGACCTTTTTCATGTTTTTTCATATGATACCTCCAAGCAAGTAGATTTCTATGAAATACAATTCATTTATTCATACCGTTATTATTTCATAAATTAAGAAATACATTCCAAAATATACAACAAATAAAAATAAAGAATGTGCGCGCACATTCTCCGCGCCCGAGCGGGTTACGTAGTAACATACTTCCTTACCGCGAGGTGCGCATCCTGCACGGAGTGCTTTTTATTTCATAGGACGCAATTTCCTATGAAACAAAAAAGCTCCTTACGTTAATACGCAGGAGCCTATCGATTCTCAATCTGCCAATCGATTGGAGTTATTCCATTACTTTCCAAAAAATCATTTGTCTTACTAAAGTGCCTACATCCGAAAAATCCTCGATATGCTGATAGCGGGCTTGGATGAGGTGCTTCTAATATCAAATGCTTGGGGTTATCCAACATATTTCTTTTCATCTGTGCAGGTCTCCCCCACAGAAGAAATACTACAGGACGATCCTGTGCATTAATAGCCTGAATAACAGCATCCGTAAACTTCTCCCATCCCTTCCCCCGATGAGAATTCGCCAGATGGGCTCTAACCGTTAATACGGTATTCAGCAACAGCACCCCTTGTTTTGCCCATTTTTCCAGATATCCGTTGTTTGGTATGTAACATCCCATATCATTATGAAGCTCTTGATATATATTGACTAAAGACGGTGGAATCTCCACCTCGGGCTTCACTGAAAAACATAAGCCATGCGCCTGCCCTTCATTATGATAAGGATCTTGACCAAGTATCACCGCCTTCACCTTACTTAACGGAGTAAAATGAAATGCATTAAAGATATCATCAGCGCTGGGATATATTACAGCGCCGCTGTATTCTGATTTTATAAACTGATATAATTCTCTATAATATGGTTGTTTGAATTCATTCCCTATTTCATCCAACCAATCATTATTTATTACGCTCAAAGTAAAATTCCTCTTTTCGTTGATCAACCCGAATTACTGTTAAAGAATACAGTATATCGATGAACCAAAACAATGATTGAACTTATAGTCTTACACTGACACCTTTTTTGTTCAGAAAATGTTTTAAGTCCATAATTTCCATTTCTTTATAATGGAACAGAGATGCTGCTAAGGCTGCATCCGCCTTTCCGGTTGTCAGAGCATCATAAAAATGCTCCATAGTACCGGCACCGCCGGAAGCAATAACAGGTACTGGTACATTTTCAGAAATGATCCTTGTCAATTCCAGATCATATCCATCCTTTGTACCATCACAGTCCATACTTGTAAGTAGTATCTCACCTGCACCCAGTTCACATGCCTTCATAGCCCATTCAACGGCATCGATTCCCATGTCAATACGTCCGCCATTCTTATAGATATTCCAACCAGAGCCGTCAGCTCTTCTTTTTGCATCTATTGCAAGAACTACACATTGACTGCCGAATTTATCTGCTGCTTCACTGATTAAAGAAGGATTCAAAATCGCTGCCGTGTTGACCGCAATTTTATCTGCTCCCTCTCTCAAAATTATTTTAAAATCCTCAACTGTACGGATACCTCCACCTACTGTAAATGGGATAAATACCGTTTCTGCTACTCTTCTAACCATATCGATTTTGATAGTCCTCGCATCGGAGGAAGCTGTGATATCCAGGAATACGAGTTCATCAGCACCCGCTCTGTCATAAGCTGCACCTACTTCGACTGGATCTCCTGCATCACGAAGATTCACAAAATTGATTCCCTTTACTACCCTGCCGTTATGTACATCCAAACAAGGAATAATTCTTTTTGTAAACATACGAAACCCTCCATACTCCCGAAATCTTGCTGATTTGGGCGGCAGCATAATATTTATAAAGTGAATTGATTCTCATTCACTTTTTGAAAAAAATTAATCTCTCTAATCTTTGAAACAACCTATAATGCTGCGAAATTCTTTAATATTGTAAGTCCTACCTCACCGCTTTTTTCCGGATGGAACTGGCAAGCAAATACATTATCCTTCTCTACAGAAGCATGAATTAATGTACTGTAATGGGTTGTTGCGGCTACAATTGCTTCATCCTCTGCCTTCAAATAATAGGAGTGAACAAAATAGACATAGGAATGTTCGGCAATTCCTTTAAACAGTTTAGCATCTGGTTTCATAGATAATGAATTCCACCCCATATGCGGTATTTTAAGTCCTTCACAATCCGGAATCTTAATAATATTTCCTTTTAATATGGAAAGTCCCTCTATTCCATCACTTTCATCACTACGTTCAAAGAGAAGCTGCAGTCCCAAACAAACACCCAAAAATGGGGTTCCCTTAGCAACAACTTCTTTTATCGGATCTATTAATTGATAATGATATAGTTTATTCATAGCATCGCCAAAGCTTCCAACTCCGGGAAGAATAACTTTATCCGCTTGATAAATAATCTGCTTATCTCTTGTAATAACCGCTTCTTCTCCTAAATGAATGAAAGCCTTCTCCACACTTTTTAAATTACCTGCATCATAATCAATTATAGCTATCATTTTATCACATTCCTTTACTTATACGGATATTAATTTGCTTGCGCAACATCATATATTTTTAAACTATATTCTTTCTTATTATTAATACTCATAATGCTTAGAGCATCCTTTTCCGGTAGGTCAAATTTATTATTAAGTTCAGCAAGAATCTGACCTCTCACATAATTCATATCCGTCTTTATTCCAAGAAAGGTAGCATACTCTATGTATTTATCATACCTTTTTAATCCTTTTAATAAAGAATCAAGAGCATTAGGATAATCTTTTATTGAACAATAATTATTATATGAATTTAATTGTTTATTAACATACATTACTGTCATGATTTTACTATATATTTCTACATCCTTATCCGCCACCTTGATGCCATACACTTCTTCGTATGCCTCTGTGTATTTTTTACTGTTAAAATATGTCGTGGCGTGTTGGATACTCTGTGTATAGGACGCAGCATTGGTTCCGACATAGATCAGCAAAGCAAGAAGACCGAAGAAAACAAATACTATGGATGCTCCTAAACGATTAATCCTTCCCGTATCCTCATCAATTACATCGATAACTTGGATTACATCTGTTGATTTAGGCTTCTTGTCCTTTTTTTCTTTCTTCTTAGCTTTTTTGATCTTTTTATTTTTAGCGGTATCACCGTCTTTGCCTTCTGATTCATTTTTATCTACAGATACTTTACCTTTTTTTGCTTTTTTTGATTTTGCTTTATTTACCTTATCAGGTTCAGAATTCTCCAAATCTTCAGGAGGTAATTTTGCCTTTTTAGAATCACTTTTATCCTCGACATTCCCAAAAAGCCGATGAAAAAGTCCTGTTTTTGGTTTTTCTTCGGATTCTTGTGCATCCAGGTTCTTGTTAGTTTTTTTACTTTTCTTTTCCTTTTTCTTCTTTTCTTTCTTTTTTTCTTTATCTAATATTTGATTTGGGAGTTCACCTTCATTAACATTCGGATCATTCAAATTAGAGACAACTTTTAGTGCATCCGAAAAGACTTCTCCAACATCACTTGGCATGGTGGATTCCATAGAAGGTTCAAGCGGGATTCCATTCATTAAATCACCAATAGCCTTAATATCCTCCGCCACAGGATCATCATCAGATATCTGGTTCAGAAGGCTTAAGAAGTCATCATCCGCCACTTGTTCCAATTCCTCCTGATAATCCTCAACAGCTTGATATGGCTGCTCTGAATCTTTCTGCTTATTATCTGAGTTCTCTGCTAATTCTTCTTGTATTTCATTATTGCTAGGTAATATTTTATTTTCATCACCAACAATACTTTCCTGATTGCTTTGAATGTCTTCTAATTGATTTAATATGCTATTTAAATCGGTTTCATAAGAATCCTCTTCACTAAAATCATTGATTTCATTCGCACTTATATTATTTGTTAATATATCTTCTTTAACTGGTTCAAATAATTGATTATTGATTTCATCAGCATCAGCTGGATATAAGGTTTCACCAAATAAATCCTCATTATTTATTGAAAATTCTTCATTAAAATCCTTCAAATCGTTATTAAAATCAAATTGATTTAGGTCTTCTATATCTTCTAAGTCAAATTTAAAAATATCTTCTTCCCGAAAATCTGATTCTTCTTCGATATTCTGATTATTATCTGATTCTTCGATTTCTATATCATTTCTTTTCTTGTAAATAGTGTCTATTGTCGGTGCGCTTTCTTGGACAGAATTTAATAAGCTATCCAAGTAAGACTCATTTGATTTTGTATTCGTCTTATCAAGACAATCTTTACAATATTCTTCTCCATTAGGAATATTCGTTTTACATAATTTACAATTTGCCATTCAAGCACCGCCCAATTTAGTAAGTAAGTAAAATTTTATCATATAGTAGTAATATCATTCATCTGCAAGTATTAAGCCATATTTATTAATACTTCTTCCATATCTGTATTAATGTCCGGATTAATATTAGTAATTACTCTTCTGAGGTCAATAATTTCAATAATTTTATCTCCCATCTTAATCATACCGGTGATAGCAAATTTCTGACTTGTACTGATTACTTTACCCGGTTTCTTAATATCAGAATATAATTGCCTATGTATGCCTGTAACGCTATCAACATGAATCGCTATATTCATATCATTGATTCCTGTTACAATAATCATTTCATTTTTATTTGGGTCAATATCTGAAAGTTCTAAATACTTCTTCAGATCTATTACCGGAATTAAAAAGTCTCTCGGCATTAAGATGCCTTCAATCACTGGATTTGAATTTGGCACTGGCGTAGGCCTCTTATCATATGTTAAAATTTCTTTGATATCACTTACACTAATGCCATACGAATTTCCACCTGCTTTGAATTCAAGAATTTCGATTTCATTTGTCTCCATGCCATTTGCCATATCCTTCTCCATAGGTATCCCTCCATTTATCATCTATCATTATATTTATTAAGTCAGCCCTTTGGCAAAACTGTAACAAATGATGCATAGAAATTAAGCATACTATATAATTTCACGCATACATGTCTCGGGTTCTCTGTGATTTTGGTTTTGCTTCACACAAAAAGAATCTTTGTAATCATAGGCTGTACTATAATTTATATTTCTACTTTCTGCCTTTCGTTACTACATATTTCTTCTATCTTCATTATAGTGTTAATTTTATATTTTGTAAAGGGAGCAAAAGTACGATAAATTTTCATTTTACTTTCAGAAAATAGGCTTATTATGTTATATCGGCATTATTTTTGTATTCTTTTATACTTTAAAGTAATCTATTCCCTTTTTTTAGCTACTGATATCGCATAATAATTCTATGCCTTGTATAATAAAAGAATCATAAAATCAGAGTTATTCAATCATAAATAATTTGCCTCTTCCCATATAAATAAAAAAACTCAAAACTATTCAGTTTTGAGCTTCTAATTTACCATATTTAATTGACTAAAACCTACACACGAAAATGTTCCATCCTAAGAATTCGTTAGAATTCTCTTAACTGCAAACCTTTTTAGGTCAAGCCCTCGACCTATTAGTAACAATCAGCTCCATACGTTACCGC